>JAFYFK010000245.1 GCA_017543805.1 Bacillota bacterium
GCGATATAGAAATGAGCAGCATCGGTTCCGGCAAGCCCGCGACGGGTATCTATGTAACGGAAGACGGGGACGCATTTATCTGCGCGTCTGAAGGAACCATCTGGCATAAAGCCCACGGGAACAATGATCCTGAACTGGTTTGTGATCTCGGGCAGACCGGAACGGATTTTCACGACATAGACGGGAACTCAAAGAACGATATTTACGCTGCAGGAGACAGGGGAACGCTTCTCCATTATGACGGCAGCTCCTGGAGCGCCGTAGCGACTCCCGGCTGCGCAGCCCTGAACGGTATCTGGCCGGACGGAAAAGGCAGCGCGTTTATCGCCGGCGACAGCGGGACCGTGCTTAAGGTCAAAAACGGCGCTGTCACCCAAAGCTGGAGACTCGGGGACGGAAATCTGCAGGGCATCTGGGGCTTCGGCGAAGATATGGTCTTCGCCTGCGGCGACCTTGGGACAGTGCTGATGTACGACGGCGCTGAATGGAAGACGGTCGCCCTGCCGGACAGTGACAGCTTTATTCCCGAATCAATGCATTTTACGGAGATCTTCGGCCTTGAGGACGGAGACCGCCGCGTGCTCTATGTTACGGACATAACGAGGTATGACGGCGCTTTTGAACTCAATATAAAGCCTGCCGGAGGCAGCCCCGGGTTCGACGTCTGGCTCGAGGGCGGAAAAGTGCGCTACACGCTCGGCAGCGATCTGCCTGAGGACTGCTTTGTTTACGCCGCGACTTACAGCGCGGACGGCAGGATGACAGGCCTTGACTATGGATATGACGGCCGGATAAGCCTTTGGGGAGAAGGGCCGGCTGTCAAGGTATTCTTTACCGACAGCTTATTTACTCCGCTGCGCGAAGCGGTCACGCTTGAACGCTGAATAAAGATCAGTAATTGAATATGTATTCCAGAACGGCTCTGACTAATGCGTTTGCTTCCGCATACTGCACAGAGCCGTTTTCTTCGAGGAGCAGGAAGCCGCTGTGGTATCCGCCGAGATCCTTAAGCTTTCCGGCTTCGACCGGCAAAAGCTTAAGGTCCGAGAACAGCATGCCGTCGCGTTCCTCGGAAAAGACGTCCATCGTAAACCTTCCGGTAAACGAATCGTAATCGAAGCGGAAGCTGTCCTCGAATACCGAGACCGGCAGCAGCCCCGATTTTGTGACGCCTTCCGAATGCAGTCTGGAGCCCTCGAAAGAGACGGATCTTACGCGCAGCTTAAGATCGGCGGCTTTTGCGATAAAACCTTCTTTAAAGGCGATCTCGTGGTAGGGGAGAAAGCTGAGTTTGTCCGTTATTGCCGCGAGCTGCCTCACATCGTCCGCGTTGTGGAGCAGGATCGTCTCTTTTGCCTTTTTGTCCCCGACCGCCAGATATCGGTTATACAGGGGTATGCATTCGCCTCCGGGTATTTTGTCGCTGCGGGCAGGCGCAAGCCCCATGGCTTCCTCGACGCTCTTCTGGCTCAGGCTCTGCATGCTTTTCGCGAGAGGCCAGTACTGCTTGAGCCTCCTGTACACGTCTACGCTCTTAAACAGCGGCAGCTTTTCGCAGAGTCTGTATTTCTTTGCCCTGGCAAGCACGAACGGAAGGTCGAAGCGCTCGCCGTTGTATGTGATGACCTCGTCGCACTCTTCAAGTATGCCGAGGATCTCTTCGAGTATGCGTTTTTCATCGGACGGGTCTTCCGCAAAGTTCTGGAACAGTTCTTTACCGGGAAGGCCGACAAAACCGGCGTTGATTACCATGTCGTGCGTCGGCCACAGACCCATGGTCTCGATGTCAAAAACTTTTACATTTAAATTTTCTGAATATGGATCGTACTTCATGCGAAGAGTATATCACCAGGTGAATCATTATGCAAAAAACAAAACCAGCTGCCGGGGAGCAGCTGGTTTTGTTCAAAAGGGGTATTGGGATTAGAGATCTATGCGATCATCAGGGGGATAATCGCTGCAATTATAATAACAGGTTATGAATCAAAATGCAAGCAAACTAAATATAGATATGTTTGGCTCTCATCCAGTAGACAAAACCACTATATTTTGATAAAATTAACTCATCATTTTATAGTTAACATAAAAACTGATTTGGTTAATATCATGACATTCGAAGAAAAAAGTCTAAAAACACGGGTAATTTACAAAGGACGGGTCTTTACGGTGCGCCAGGACGAGGTCACGACGGCGAACGGCACCGGAATAAGGGACATAATCGAACATAACGGGGGCGTCGGAATAGTCGCGCTGACTCCGGAAAAAAAGCTCATAATGATAAGGCAGTTCCGGATAGCCGCCGGCGAAGTCGTATGGGAGATCCCCGCCGGTAAGCTCGAGGACGGCGAGATCGGCCAGACTCTTCTTACCGCAAAAAGGGAACTTAAGGAGGAGACCGGCTGGGAAGCTGAAAACTGGAGGCACCTTACAAAATTCTACGGGACTATCGGTTACTGTACGGAGATGATCGACCTCTACCGCGCGGACGTTACCGTAAAGGGCGATACTCATTTCGACCCGTCGGAAGCTATAGACCTTTATGAGATGGAGATCCCGGAGCTTCTCAAAATGGTCGAAAGCGGTGAGATAAAAGACGCCAAGACCATAATCGCGATACTTATGACCGCCAGGGAACTGGGTCTGTAACGGAGATACAGCTATGAAGTATTCAATTGATTTCTACACTTTCCTTGAAAAGGAAAAACGCTGCTCGGCAGCGACTCTGAATGCCTACACATCTGATGTGGACGAGTTCTGCGCGTATCTTGCCGGAAGGGGGAAGACCGAGGACAAGGCCGCGAAGAAGGACGTATCGGACTATCTCGAATCCCTTAAAAACGAGGGCCGCAGCATGTCCACGCTCAACCGCAAGCTCGCGTCAGTGCGCTGTTATTACGGATTTCTCCTGAATTCCGGAAGGATCGCCTCCGATCCGACCGCGGGGATACGCTCGCCCAAGATAAAGCGCGACAGCGTCGAATTCCTCAGCATCGAAGAGGTCGAGACCCTTCTCGAGACGCCCGACGCGGGAACGGACAAGGGGATACGCGACAGGGCCATGCTTGAGCTCATGTACGCTACCGGCATACGCGCCAGCGAGGTCAGCGCGGCAAACGTCAGCGATCTTAACCTCAACATAGGCTTCATATCCGTAGTATCGGAGGGAAACGCGAGGCTCATACCTGTCGGCCGTCCGGCAAGACAGGCTCTCAAGGCTTATATCAACGGCCCGAGGGTCCGCTTTATCGGGGAAAAGGAAGACGACGGAGCGCTCTTCGTCAACTTCCTCGGTGAGAGGATCTCCCGCCAGGGCATCTGGAAGATACTCAAGTTTTACGGCGAAAAGGCAGGCCTCGCGGATAAGATCAGCCCGAAGATCCTCCGGAATTCCTTCGCGGCCCACATGGTGCAGAACGGCGCGGACCTCAAGAGCCTGCAGGACATCCTCGGGCATGAGGACATAGCCGCCACAAAGTTTTTCCTCAGCCTTACAAAGAACCGCATAATGGACGTTTACGGAAAGGCATTTCCGAGAGCATAAGCGCAGGAGGGGATCATGTACGAAGAATTAAAAGAGATACTGAACAACGGCAAACGTATGGTATTCTTCGGCGGAGCGGGCGTCTCCACCGAGAGCGGCATACCGGACTTCCGGTCCGAAACAGGCCTCTACAACGCAAAGCAGGAATTCGGAAAAGCACCGGAGGAGATGCTTTCAGCGCACTTCTTCCGCCAGGATCCGGAGACCTTCTTCAAGTATTACAAAAAGAATCTGATAGCGACCTGGGCTAAGCCGAACAAGGCTCACATTGCCCTTGCAAAGCTCGAGGAACAGGGAAAACTGGCCGCGGTCGTCACACAGAACATCGACGGGCTGCACCAGGCCGCCGGAAGCAAAACAGTCTATGAGCTTCACGGCTCCGTGCACCGCAACACATGCCTTAAATGCGGCAAAAAGTTCCCGCTGGATTATATTCTCGATGAAAACAACTGCCGCGACAGCATCCCGTACTGCGACTGCGGAGGCATCGTAAAGCCCGACGTGGTACTTTACGAGGAGATGCTCGACGAGGACTGCATCCGCGGCGCGGTCAACGCTATTCAGAAGGCCGATGTGCTGATAATCGGCGGCACTGCGCTCGCAGTCTACCCGGCGGCCGGCTTTATCCACTATTTCCGCGGAGATAAGCTTGTACTGATAAACAGATCCGAGACCAGCGCGGACAGCATGGCGGACCTTATAGTCCGCGACCCGATAGGCCAGGTCCTCGGCGAGTGTCTGGGACTGTAAAGATATTAAAGATTAAAATAGCAAATATGTATGTGCTCGCACGGGTACTCTAAGGCCGCCGGTTCTTAGCGATTGGCGAGCCTTCGGCGAAGACAGAGCTTAGAACCGCTGCGAGACGCAGGTAGCGAGAGCGTGCCCGTAGAGCATATACATATTTGCAAAAAAACAATATACAAAAAATACAAAAGCCGGCTGACAGCCGGCTTTTAAAATGCTATTCAGTGAGCTCGCCTTCCAGCCATTTCTGGTCGTTGGGCTCGAACTTGACGTTTTTGTAAGCTTCCACATCCAGACGGACATCCTTGAGGATCTGGTCGCCCCAGTCAGCGTGGATCTCGCCGGTCTGCTTGATGAGGATATCGTAGAGGATGTCGTAGGTTATGCCGTCCTCCGGATCCTTTTCGACTACCGTCGAATACGGAAGAGTCCTGTGGTAGGTGAGAGGCATTCCCTTATAATCGAAATGGAAACCGCAGCGCATGCGGCAGCCGTCAAGCCCCTTGTACTCCGCGACTTCCTTGAGGTCGTGCAGTATGTGGTCGTGCTCCTGGTCGTAGAGATTGTCCGGCGTGGTGTCGGTATAATCGTAACGGAACTGGATGTTTGCTCCGGGGATAGGCAGGAAGCGCTCCATATAAGGGATCAGCTGCTCCTTGGGATAGTGCTTGAACAGCACGCAGTTGATGCGGAACGGGACAGCCAGCCTGTAGAGGAGCTCGTCGTTCGATTCGACAACAAAGTGCTGCATGTGGCGGGAAATGTTGATGCAGGTGATCTTCCCCTTGTTATGCTCCGTGAACGCGACGATGTCGTCGGCGGTCGTGAATTCGGATACCGGCAGGGTGGTGTTGATGAATACCCTGTGAGTCGTGGGAATGCAGTCCAGCATTACCTGCAGGGCTTTGATGTCGGCAAACGGTTCGCCTCCGGTGAATACGAAATCGCAGCGCGGAGTGATGCTGTCCATAAGCTTAATGCTCTCGCAGATCTTCTCGAGCGAGAAACCGGTCATATCCGCGTATTCCTGCTTGTTGATGCAGAACGGGCAGTTGTTTTTGCAGTCGTAAGGCACGAATACCGTTACGGTGGCTCCGCCTTCTCTTGTTTTATATGGAAGATGACGTCCCATTTAAGTTCCTTTCGTTAAGTACCCTTTGTTTTATCGGAAATACTGCCGGTGCATAAGGCGCCGGCCGATTTATTGTAATGCTAAAAAAGCCCGAGGTCAATGAAAAATGAACTGGAAATGAAATGGGAGAAAAATTCACATAAAATTAGCAAAATAAGGATTGACAATGAGTGAGCTAAAAATGTAATATATGGGTGCAAAGCCAAATTTGGAAAAATCGGCGCAGGCCGGGAAAGAGTAGAAAGATAAAGATGAAATGGAAAGTTGTCATTGGAGTTCTTCTTATAGCGCTCAGCATAGGAGGAATGTATTACTGGGAAAGTTACGGAAGGGACAGGGTCATGCTGACTCCGGTGCTTACCGTGGCGGCGGACATACCTGAAGGAAGCCTGATCAGAGCCGAAGACCTGGCAGAGATGAGAGTCCCCGGGGAAGATGTGATCTCCGGAGCCCTGACACTTGCCGACGCAGGCAGCGTCGTCGGAAAATACGCCTCTCTTGACCTGCTGGTAAACCAGCAGTTGGTCTCTAATTATTTTTGCAACAGGGATTTGGGAATCGACAAAGGCGAATCCGTCTTTTCGATCCCATCTTCCTGGATCTTCTCCAGGAGCAGCGCTCTCAGGGCGGGGGACCGGGTCAGGATATATTCGATGCCGGAGCAGATATACCTCGGAAGCTTCAGGCTGGCTTTCGTAAAAGACAATACCGAACAGGAGGTCACGGGCGGTTCGCACAGGGCGGTGCTGGACAGGCAGGTCGCCAGCTCGGCCATATCTAATATCGAAATCATCTGCAGCCTCAGCGATTACTTCCGCATATTTGATTCAGTTGCGGCCAGTTTCGAGGATGAGGACCGCACGGAAGGTCCGCTGCTTATAGTTATGGAGATCTGAAGATGAATGCCGAAGTCATTACATTTCACGGGGCAGACCACAAGTGCGGGACTTCGATGTTAGCCCAGTGCACGGCCGAAAAGCTGGCGCAGGAAAGGCCGGACCTCAGGGTACTGCTGGTACATACCGAGCCGTCCTGCGGGGACGACTATTCGCCCATGCTCAACGAATCCATAGAGCGCATCGGGCCGTATATCACGGACCGCATCATAGATACCGACGAGATACTCGACCGCTCAAAAGTCAGGGACAATCTCTGGATGATAGGCGGCGTGGGCGACGTGTGCGCGGCGGCTTCGTTCCATCCGGACATGACCATTTATTTCATCAATTCTATAAGGCAGTCGTTCGACGTCATAATATGCGACAGCGGAAGCGAGGTCAATTCGGGCATAGCCCTCGGCGCGCTGCTCTGCGCCGACAAGGTGTTTATGGTCCTTTCCCAGTCCGGGAACGCTCTCGCCAGGTACAAGCGCTTCGCCCTGCTGTACGAGAGGCTCGGACTGACGATAGATAAATACATCGTCAACCGATACGACCGCGGCGCGGTCTTCGACAGGAAGAGCATCTGCGAAAAGCTGGGCATTCCGGAGGACTCCGTGATAACTGTGCGGGTCTCCGGATACTCACAGCGGGCCGAACTGGATTCAAAGAGTCTGCTCAATTACAGGGACAATGCGTTTGTGCGGGATATAGACCGCATACGATCGGAGATAACGGGAGATGGCAAACTTTAATCTTGCAGATTATCTTAAAGAAACACCGAAGCCTGCTGCGCCGGCGGAAGAAACGGAGGACGGAGTTTTTGAAGATCTCTGCCGCAGGGTAAAGGACCGTTTCGATCTTATGCTGGAATCCCGCGAGAATTCCAAAGCCGCGCTGGAGATGCAGAAAAGGGCGATCATTGGGTATGAAAAGGAAAAACAGCATTTTATCAGACAGACGGAGGACATCATATCTGAGATGGGAGCTGAGGCGACTGCGTTTCCTTCGTGGTACGGGTCTCTCGGGGAGGCGGTGTATCACGAAAACTGGGGGCTCGCAGGGCTTTCGGAATGGTTCGGCGGTGAGTACGCGCAGAGCAGTTCGGCAAAGATCATAGGGGAAAACATTTTCTTCATGAAGGACGGACATATGCGGCTTATGCCTCAGAAGATAGGCAGGGAGCGCTTCGCTCAGCTTATAAAGGCTTTCCTCCTGCTGAATCCGGAAGAGCGCATGGACCGGGAATACCACGAGACCTACCTGCTTGACGGCACAAGGGTCACTGTGTTCAACGAGCCTATGGCCAAGAAGGGTCAGGCCTGCATGATCTTCCGCCGCTACCTTATACCTCAGTACAGCTTTGAGGAGCAGGCAAAACGCGGGACCATACCTAACGCGGCAATCCCGCTGTTTAAAGAAATGGTCAATCTGGGATTTAATGTAGTCTTTGCCGGCGCCGTAAGAACAGCTAAAACGACGTTCCTCAGCACATGGCAGAGCTACAAGGATCCTTCGCTGGAAGGCGTTATGGTCGAGACAGACCCTGAGATCCCGCTTCACAAACTGCTTCCCGGAGCCCCGCTCATACAGATCATCGCTGACGGGCC
>JAFYFK010000030.1 GCA_017543805.1 Bacillota bacterium
CCGAGCTGCTTCTTGTATTCTGCCTTGAACTGCTCTGCCAGTTCCTTGAGGTCTGCCGCGGTAAGCTCTACGTCGAACTTTACGCCCTTCTTTGCCTTCATCTGGTCGATCAGCTGTTCGAAGTACTTCTTGCCGACTTCCATGACGACGTCGGAGAACATCTGGATAAAGCGGCGATAGGAGTCATAGACGAAACGCTCAAACTTGGGATCCGGATTGCCTGCGATCATTGCGGCAACTACTTCGTCGTTAAGACCGAGGTTGAGGATGGTGTCCATCATACCCGGCATGGAAGCGCGGGCGCCGGAACGGACGGAAACGAGGAGAGGATTCTCGAGGCTTCCGAACTTCTTACCGTTGAGTTCTTCCATAACAGCGACGTTCTTCATGATCTCAGCCATGATCTCATCGTTGATCTGGCGGCCGTCCTCATAGTACTGGGTGCAGGCTTCGGTGGTGATGGTGAAGCCCTGGGGGACAGGCAGGCCGATGTTGCTCATTTCGGCGAGGTTTGCGCCTTTGCCGCCCAGGAGGTTGCGCATCTTTGCGTTACCTTCCGAGAACAGATATACATACTTGTGGCTCATGTATTGCTCCTTTCTTATGCGTCACATGTTTTTTTGCATGCTAAATATACTTTTTCACTAATTGAATATTTTATCATTATATTGGGGATTTCGCAACGAAATTAACTCGCGGTTACACGAAAGGATTATAGTACCTGCCGTGGTTTACAAAGGCGGCAAGAGCAACAGAGACCAGCAGTATGACAAGGCCCAGGATCATTGCGCCGTAGTCCCACGCGCTGAAAGCCCTGTGCCGGTACCAAGTGCGCTTTTTGTTTTTGCCGAAGCTGCGCAGCTCCATGGCGTTGGAGATGATCTCTATGCGGTCCATGCTTGACAGGATCAGCGGGATCAGAGTCTGCGAGGCGCTTTTGAGGCGATTCACCAGCGACGCTTTTTTGGACAGCTCAACTCCCCGCGCCTGCAGCGAGAGGGTGATGTCGTGGTATTCGCGCTGAATGTCCGGGATATAGCGCAGAGCCAGCGCCACAGCGTAGGATATCTTGTAGCTGACGCCGATGCGGTTCAAAGACGCCGCGAATTCGCTCGGATCTGTGGTCGTGACGAAGAGCAGAACTATGGGAATGGTCGCGAGATACTTAAGTATGACGTTCAGATGGTACAGCAGCTGCTCCTGCGTTATGTTGTAGCGGCCGGCTATGTGAAGGATCTCGTGAGCGGTGCCGTAGATCTCGGTGCCGTGCTGCGGGCTGAACAGGTAGATCAGCAGATTGTTGAGCATGCAGAACACAAAGGTGAACCACAGCATAAAACTGATGTCCTTAACCTTTATCTTTGAGATCTTGAACAGAACGACTGCCAGCACGAACAGCGCAAAGAGAAAGCGCGGGTCGAAGCTGCTCATCGCGCCGAAGGACCAGAGCAGCAGGCACACCAGCTTGGCGGCTCCCGTCATGCGGTGGACGGGGCTCGGGCGGTCTATGTAATTGAAGAGATTAGTCATGGCCGCGCCTCGCTTTCCTGTCGAAATCGATAAAGCGCGCCGTAAACTCCCTGGGATCGTCGATGCCGCAAATGCGGGACAGATCGTACAGCGAAGTCTTTTTGAGGTTTGCCCTTTTTATGAGGTCCGGGTCACTGAGGACGGCTGCCGGGGTGTCGTCGGCCAGCAGACGGCCTTCGGAGAACACCAGGGCGCGGTCGCAGTATTCGAGCATCAGGTGCATGTCGTGGGTGATCAGCAGCACGGTAATGCCTGAACGGTTGAGCTCCACAAGGAATTCCATTATCTCCGTGTAACGGCGGAAATCCTGGCCTGCGGTAGGCTCGTCCAGCATTATCATCTCCGGCTCCAGAGACAGTATGGAAGCTATCGTGACCCTCTTCTTCTGCCCGTAGCTGAGCGCCGAAACCGGCCATTCCACAAAGGGCGACAGGTTGCAGATGTCAAGGACTTTTTCAACGGCGCGGTCGACCTCCTCCTGAGGCTTTCCGCGCAGGACCAGGCCGAGACCGACCTCGTCTTTTATAAATACCTTGGAGATCATCTGGTTGGGGTTCTGCATTACGTAGCCGATGTGCTCCGCGCGTTCCTTGATGCTGAGCTCCGCGGTGTCTTCGCCGAGGAAGCTTATAGTCCCCTCCTGCTGTTTTTCGAAGCCGCAGATAAGCTTGCACATGGTTGATTTTCCTGCGCCGTTGCGGCCCGCGATGGCGGTCATCTCGCCGCGCTTTACGCCGAAGCTTATGCCGCTGAGAGCCTGATGGCCGTTAGAGTAGGCAAAGCTGAGACCGCTCACGCCGAGCATAGTCTCCGCCTCCGGCGCCGCGGCGGGCTTTTCCACGCGGTAGAACCATTCGCGGACGCGCGCCTTGTCTGCCTCGTTCAGAATAAGTGTCTCTATATGTGCGGGCTGCATCTCCGGGGTCACGGAAACTCCCGCGTATTTAAGAGCCGTGATGTAAAGCGGCTCGCGTATTCCTGTTTTGATAAGAAGATCCGAGCACAGCAGTTCCGCCGGGCTCATGTCCGCTATTATGCGGCCGTCGTCCATAAGGACGACCCTGTCGATGTCCCTGTGAAGGACGTCCTCCAGGCGGTGCTCGATGATTATTACGGTCTTGCCGCTTTTGCGGCCGATCTCGTCTATAAGCTCGATGGCGCTCTCGCCGGTGGCCGGGTCGAGGTTTGCCAGAGGCTCGTCAAACATCAGCACGTCTACGTCGTCGACGAGGACGCCGGCCAGCGACACGCGCTGCTTCTGGCCGCCGGAGATCTCGTGCGGGGCGTGCGACAGATGCGTTCCCACACCGACGGAAGCCGCAGTCTCCGCGACAATGCGGCGCATCTCGTCCACGAGGACCTCGTCGTTTTCAAGGGCAAAGGCGATGTCCTCAGCCACGGTCAGCCCGACGAACTGGGCGTCGGAGTCCTGAAGAACGGTGCCTATCACCTTGGAACGCGAAAAGATGTCTGAATCCCGCGCCTCAACGCCTTTTATCTTCAGGCTTCCGGTGTATTCTCCGGAATACGAAAACGGCGCCAGCCCGTTGATGCAACTGGCAAGCGTCGATTTGCCGCAGCCGGAAGGTCCTGCTATCAGGACCTTCTGGCCGGGAAATATATCCAGATCAATATCGTACAGCGTCGGCTCTTTCTGAACCGTGTACTTAAATCCGAAGTTTTTGAACGAGATTACAGGTTCCAATTTTATTTCTTAGAAAGGCTGTCCTTCTTGGGCTTGGCTGCGGAGTAAGCGACGCAGAGCAGCGTGCCTACGACCGCGGTGGTCACGGCGTTGGAAGCGGCCGCGAAGAGACCCTGGATAAAGACCTTGTTGGCGGGCTCAGCGTAAATTACGATGTCGAGCACCGGAGCGACTACTGCCCAGCCGATGAGGTTGGCGATTATCTGATAGATGTTGAAGGTTACGATGCGCTTGCCTGCGAACGGCTCGTTGATGATGTCTACCTTCTTCTGGCTGAGGCCCATGATGCAGCCTACGATGCCGGAGGTGATCACCCAGCTCCACCAGATCCCCCAGCCGAAGCTGAAATCGACCAGAGCATGTCCGATAAGGCCGGAGATGAGGGCGACGACCGGTCCGTAGACGACTGCCACGAGGGACAGCAGGCCGTACTGGATGCTGATGTTGGTGTTGGGAACGGGGCTCGGGATGGCTACGAACCTGCCGAGCACAAAGAAAAGCGCGGCACCGATGCCGATCGCTACGATGTCCTTAACTGAAAATTTCTTCATTAAACTACACTCCTGTTGTTAAAAAATAAGTGAAAATAAAAACACATCTGAATTTTACCCCTATCTCAGAACGGATTCAAGCGACGTGTGTCGAACAATATTCTAAAATTTTTGATTTTGGAAAAATATTTTCGGAAAATCCTTGATTTTCGAAATAATCTTTGCTAAAGTACATAAAACGTTGTTTAAGACAAAAGAAAGAGAGAAGAAAGCATCATGAGTTTTATTGAAATCCTCGGCAAGATCGACGACTTCGTATGGGGTCTCCCGATCATCATCCTTCTGGTCGGCACAGGCATTTATCTCACTGTCGGCGTCGGCTTTATCCAGTTCAGCAGATTAGGCTTCTGGATGAAGAACACTCTGGGCAAGGCGCTCAAGGGCAAGGGCGAAGCCGGCAAAGGCGAAGTCACCCCGTTCCAGGCGCTGTGCACAGCCCTCGCGGCAACCATCGGGACCGGAAACATCTCCGGCGTTGCGGGCGCTATCGCGGTCGGCGGCCCCGGAGCGGTCTTCTGGATGTGGATCTCCGCCATCTTCGGAATGGTCACCAAATATTCCGAGGTACTCCTCTCCGTTAAATACAGGGAAAGAAACAAGCTCGGCGACTGGGTCGGCGGCCCGATGTACTACATCAAGAACGGCCTCGGCGAAAAGTGGAAGTGGCTCGCGTCTATCTTCGCGCTCTTCGGAGCGTTCGCGGCATTCGGCATCGGCAACTGCACACAGGTCGACGCGATGACCGGCGCGGCTTCCAACATCCTTCAGCTGTTCATACCGAACATCAACTATAACGTCACCAAATTCGTGCTCGGCGTCATTGTCGCGGTCATCGTAGGCTACGCCCTTCTCGGCGGCATCAAGCGCCTCGGCCAGATGCTGGAGAAGATCGTTCCCTTTATGGCGGTCCTCTACGTCGTAGCCGGTCTTATAGTCCTTATCTTCAACATCGGCAACCTTCCGTCCGTTCTCGCGGCGATCGTAAAGGGCGCGTTCAACCCCTCCGCGGTAGTCGGCGGCGCGCTCGGGATCACAGTTAAGACAGCAATGACCAAGGGCATCGGCCGCGGCCTCTTCTCCAACGAGGCAGGTCTCGGATCCGCTCCCATAGCCCACGCGGCGACCAGCAACGAAGATCCTGTCGAGCAGGGCCTCTACGGCATCTTCGAAGTATTCGCCGACACCATCGTGGTCTGCACCTTCACCGCTCTGATCATCCTCTGCGGCAACACCGTTGACGGCATCACCTACGGGCAGAGCGCAGACTTCAACCTCACCATCCAGGGCATGGCCTCCACCCTGCCGCTCGGCATCGCAACCGTGGTCGTAGGCCTCTGCCTCATCCTCTTCGCCCTCTCCACCGTACTCAGCTGGTCTCTCTACGGAACCCGCTGCGCTGAGTTCGTATTCGGCGAAAAGAGCATCCGCATCTACCAGATCATCTTCTGCGTATTCATCGTAGCGGGCGGTTACATGGGCCTCGACGCTGCCTGGACCCTCGCGTCCATACTCAACGGACTGATGGCGGTTCCCAACCTGATCGCCCTCTGGCCGCTCTCCGGAATGATCTTCAAGATGACAAAAGACTACTTCGCGAAAGTAAAATAACCCGGTTTTCCTCATCTCTTTTCAATAATCCAAATCAAAAACACCCGCCGAATGACGGGTGTTTTGCTTGCCGGAATAACTAAAGCACGGGAAAGTGCAGGGTGACCTTGAACAGGTCGCCGTCTATGTCAAGTGAGAGGCTTCCGTTCTGAAGCTCCGTAAGGCTCCTGGCTATCGAAAGGCCAAGCCCGCTCCCCTCGCCGCTGCGGGATCCGTC
>JAFYFK010000246.1 GCA_017543805.1 Bacillota bacterium
GTCGACAGCTTTATCAGAGACATAGGCTCCGACGCGCTCATACCGCTGGAGGATCTGTCCTTCGACGCTTTAAAAACGCAGATCGACGCGGTCATCGCGAGGGGACGCGCCGGGGGAGAGGCTACCAGGAAACGCCTCATGGACATGGAAAAGAAGAACGCCGAAGCAGCGGCCAGGCTTCTTTCGGAATAAAAGATGAAAAAACAGATACTTTGCCTTTCAACGTCGAACTATCATCCGATACCGACGCGAAAACAGAACATCATGAACCGTCTGACGGACTGCGACATCATCTACGTGGATCCGCCGGTCAGCTACATCGCCCCGCTCAAGGACCCGAAGGCGAAGGCGCGCATAAACTCCTGGAAGGAGGCTCCGGAACGCATAAGGGAAGGTCTCTGGGTCTACGCCAACAAGCCGGTCCTGCCGTTCGCCAATAAAAAGAGGGCGGTCAACGAGATAAACCAGAAAAGGCTTGCGAAGTACTACGCGAAGCTCTGCAGGGACCACGGATTTAGCGGGGACTTTACGGTCTGGTGCTACCATCCGCAGTGCGCCGACCTGATAGCTCCGCTGGCGCACGAGCTCGGCATCGCCCCCGCAAAGCTCTGGAAGCAGACCGTTTACGACTGCGTCGACAGGCATTCGGCTTATCCGGGCCTCATAGACAGAGAGACCGTCGACGAAATGGAGGCGGATCTCGCTCGCAGCTGCGGAGTTTGCTTCGCGACGGCTCAGGGCCTGTACGAGACGCTCAAGCAGTACAACCCCAACAGTTATCTGATACCGAACGGGGCAAATTTCGAACTTTTCAACAAGGTCGCGCAGTTAAAGGATAATTTGCCCGAAGCGGGCGAAAAAAACGCTGAAAACGCCGGAAAAAGGCCTGTAATGGGCTTCGTGGGCATGGTGCAGGACTGCACTGACCAGAAATGCCTGAGGGCGGCCGCGGACGCATATCCTGAAGGAAAGCTCATAGTGATAGGCAGAAACCTTCCGGGCGTCGACACCTCGCTGCTGCAGGCCCCGAACATCGAGCTTCGCCAGCCTGTACCGCAGGATCAGCTGCCGGAGGTAATGAAGGACTTTGACGTCTGCCTCAACTGTTTCGCGGACAACGATCTGTCGAAGGACGTAAGCCCGCTCAAATTCTACGAATATCTTGCCACCGGAATCCCCGTGGTGAGCACTCCGGTGCCGCTGCAGGTCAGGGATTTCGGCGACAGCATCTATATAGCTTCCGGGGCGGAGGATTTTGCGCAGAAGGTTTCCGAGGCGGTCTCGGAAGCGCCGGGAGATCCCCGCAGGGAAAAGCGCATCGCTTACGCGAGAAGCTGCTCCTGGGAGGAGAGAGTTAAAAGCATCA
The DNA here is from genome assembly GCA_017543805.1 of Bacillota bacterium. Classification (GTDB taxonomy): domain Bacteria; phylum Bacillota; class Clostridia; order Peptostreptococcales; family Anaerovoracaceae; genus RGIG7041. The sequence goes on from JAFYFK010000246.1 coordinate 1,367, forward strand.
GGGAAAAAGTCGGACTTTAAACGGAGGTCGAAATGGATACAGCAAAGAAAAAGTTCAGATTCAACATCGTGGACGTGATCGTCCTGCTGATCATCGCGGCGCTGGTCGTGGCGGTGGTGCACATCTTCTTCGGAAGCAAGGCCAACGAAGCCGTCGCTAAGAAGGTAGATTGCGTGGCGGAGGTCACCATCTACGGACTCGAGCCGGAGATCCAGGCGGAGATCGAGCGCCAGGACCTGGTAGGGGAGCATACGGTGTCTGGAACGCTCTACACTGACGCGGTAATCGAGGGCGTGCGCTTTAAGCCCAACCGCAAGAACCCGCTGCTCAACGACGTCATCTTCACCATCCGCATGCCGGTCCCGGAGAACACCACCGGCGTCACCAACCAGAACCAGGAACTGCGCATAAGCAAGGACTACATCGTAAAGACCCGCACGTTTGAGAAAACAGGCACGGTGTCTTACATTCAGATAGGCGACGAGGGCAAATAGGCTTTATGGAGCTCTGGAACAACAGCCTGCTCCACGGCATTGCCGAGTGGTTTTCGGAGAAGGCTTCACAATCTGTAACTGCGGAAAAGCTGGACGCGTTCTATGAACGCCCGGACCCCGCGGAGAACTCCGTCTACGGGCGTTTTCTGCGCGTCATCGACCGCTTCCTAGCGGCTGTGGGCTCGCTCCTTGAGTGCAGCCTGTTTTACGCTGTCTTAAGCTGGCTCAAAAAGCTCTATTTCCGCGTCACCGAAAACAGCTTCTTTTTTGGATTTATCAACAGGATATCTCTTCACCGCTGGGTGCTGATCGCGTTTTCGCTGTATCTTCCGGTCGACTGGATGCTGAGGGATATCATTCATTCCACGCGCATCGCGAGCGTCTGGGACGAGCTGTTTATGATCGTCGGGATAGTGCTTGTGCTGTGGCGCTGCTGCCTTGAGAAGGGCAGCGGCAGATACGTCCGCGCGACGTCAGTCGGCGCCGCCCTGGTGCTTTACATAGCCGTCATGCTGATGCTCATGATGGTCACGAGGCCGCGTTTTGACATAGCTTTCGCCGGCTTCCGCGCGCAGATCCAGTACACGCTCTGGTTCTTCATAATACTTCGCCTTATCGACGACGAGCGCGACGCTAAGACCGTCATCTTCTGCTTTGCGGCCGTGGTCTTTGCCATGAGCCTTCACGGCATTTACCAGTTTATCGTCAAAGTCCCCATCCCAAAGGAATGGACGACCACTTCCGAATCCGCGGTCCGCACGAGGGTCTTTTCCATAGTCGGAAGCCCCAACATCTTCGGAACCCTTCTGGTGCTCGCCGCGCCGATACCGGCCGCTCTGATATATTATCTTAAAAAGCCTCTGCACAAGTTCCTTGCTCTCTGCGTGACCGGGGCCATGTGCCTCTGCGACCTGTTCACCTTCTCCAAGGCGTCCTGGGGCGCTCTTGCCATAACCATCGTAATATTCGCCGTATTTGTCGACCGCAGGCTGCTGATCGCCCTCGCGGGGGCTGTTTCGGCCATACTTGTCGCGGTCCCGTCCATCACAAACCGTCTGACCTTCATCTTTTCCAAAGACTATGAGGTCGCTTCGGCTATCGGCGGCAGGGCGCTGCGCTGGGCGACGGGAAGGGAACTGCTCGCCAACAGCTCGCCGTGGTTCGGCTTCGGGCTCGGGCGCTTCGGCGGGGCAGTCGCAATGAACAATCAGGTCATAGACACAAAGGACGGCTTCAAGTATTTCTACATGGATAACTATTATCTGAAGACGATGGTGGAAGGCGGCTACATAGGCCTTCTGGCATTCGTCTTCCTCCTTGCTGTGTTTGTCGTCTGCGCTTTCAGGCTGATCGGTAAGATCGGAAAGCAGTATGAGACCGACCGCTCAAAGGACGAGCTCTTCAGAAACGTCGGAAACGACAAGCTTCTGCTGGTCGCTCTTCTCAGCGGCATGTGCGGCGTAATGTTCCACTGCTATTTCGAAAACATTTTTGAAGAGCCTTATATGATGGCCTACTTCTGGGGCCTGGCTGCTGTGGTGCTGAGCTTCGGATTCGTGAAAGACAGTAAATAGTTTTCTGCAGCTGCAGAAAACTATTACACTAAAGTCTTTTCCAACTTTGCAAGTCCTTCCGCGACAGCGGAACGGACTTCTTTTATGCTGCCGGGGAGGATGCAGGCGTATTCAGCCCTGTAGATATACTCCTGATCGACTGCGGGGATGGATATGTAGTTTTTTGTCCCCAGGAAACGGCTGAATTCAGCCCTGTGAACGCCTTTATTCATCTTGTTGACAATATATACGGCGTCAGGGAATTTTAGGCGCAGATCGCCTAAAAAAGCGTAATTCTCCATAAGCCTTGACGGAAGAGGGTCGACTACGATGATCTTTTTCTCAGCTTCCGCGAGAACATTGACCATGGTCTCTCTGTCCAGGCCGGAACAGTCCAGCACGACCAGTTCGCCGGGCACATTGTAAATAAAACGGA
>JAFYFK010000247.1 GCA_017543805.1 Bacillota bacterium
ATTTGTACGAGAACATAAATGTTCTTACCAATCTTGTTGCAGATTGTTTTTGTACAATTTCGTCTTTTAGACCAACTTGATGATCTCTTCGACTCAATGTTTCTACACTATGATGTTTTCAAGGTTCCGTTCCGGTTTGACGCGGAACAGTCATTATTATAGGCATCTTGCCCCTTTTTGTCAACGCTTTTTCGAAGTATTTTTTAAAATACTTTTTTGACTTTTTAAGTTTCTCCAATCCCAGCAATTGCAAGGCTTCCGGGGAAATAAACAGCGGACCCGCACAGTTTGTGTCCGGATCCGCCATAGCATTCAAGATATGGTATGTATAACGCTGACGTTATTACTTTACCCAGGATATATAAGGCAGATTTCTGAACTTCTGATCGACGTCCAGGCCGTATCCGACGATGAATTTGTCGGGTACCTCAAAGCCTACATAGTCGCTCTTGATGTCGACCTTTCTTCCGCTAGGTTTGTCCAGCATGGTTATGAGCTTAACCGAAGCAGGTCCTCTGGACTGCAGGTACTCCTTAAGGTAAGCAAGCGTAAGTCCGGTGTCTATAACGTCCTCTACAATAAGAACGTCTTTTCCTTTAATATCCGAATCAAGGTCTTTAATGATCTGCACTACGCCGCTCGATTTGGTGGCGCTGCCGTAGCTTGATACGGACATGAAGTCCATCTCCAGCGGAAGATCGATCCTGCGCATAAGATCAGCCATAAAAGGCACGGAACCTTTAAGAATGCCGATAAGGAAAAGGTCCTTACCGTAATAGTCGAGCGTTATCTGAGCTCCGAGCTCGTCGACCCTGTCCTTTAGTTGCTGTTCGCTGATAAGCACATTCGAAACGTCGTACTTCTCTCCCATTTTCCTCTCCTTTTAGGCTTCCGCCAGCATGCTGTCCATAATAGACGTAAGATCCTCGACCCCGGTCCTCTTGAGAGCGGACACCGGAACTATCACGTCGTCCGGATCCATGGACAGTTTTTTCCTTATAACTGCAATGTTTTTATTGATCTCGTTCCTGGAAATCTTGTCAGTCTTCGTAGCGGCGACTACCCCGGACAACCCGTAGTACTGCAGCCACTCGTACATCTGGACGTCCTGCGCGGTCGGTTCGTGACGGCTGTCCACAAGAAGTATGACAGATACAAGGTCTTCCCTCTTCGACAGATATGTCTCCATCATCTTTCCCCATGATTCCTGCTCCGCCTTCGATACTTTGGCGAAGCCGTAGCCCGGAAGGTCCACGATGCGGAACTCATCATTTATATTAAAGAAGTTGATGGTGCGGGTCTTGCCCGGGCTCGAGCTGACCTTGGCAAGCGCCTTGCGCCCTACTATCAGGTTTATGAGCGACGATTTCCCTACGTTCGAGCGCCCGGCAAAAGCGATCTCCTTAACGCCGGCCGGAGGATACTGGGGAGGCCTGGCCGCGGAAGTGATAAATTCCGCCTTTTTTATGATCATATGACAGCCTCTCTGACCGCGTCCTCGATCTTTTTGATAAGGACGAATTCGATGTCTTTTTTGACGGTCTCCGGAATGTCGTCAAGATCCTTTTTGTTCTCCTCCGGGACGAGCACCTTGACGATGCCCATTCTGTGCGCCGCGAGCGACTTCTCCTTGAGGCCTCCTATGGGAAGGATCTTGCCGCGGAGAGTGATCTCGCCTGTCATCGCGACGTCCTTGCGCACCGGACGTCCCGACAGAGCGGAAATTACCGAAATGCACATGGTGACGCCGGCGGAAGGCCCGTCCTTTGGAGTTGCGCCTTCGGGGATATGTATATGGATGTCCTTTTCCTTATAGAAATCTTCCGGTATGCCAAACTGCTTTGCCCTGGAACGGACCACGCTGATGGCCGTCCTCGCGGACTCCTGCATTACATCTCCGAGCTGGCCGGTCAGGACTATCTGCCCTGTCCCGGGAAGCACGGCGACCTCGATGAACAGGGTCTCGCCGCCGACAGCGGTCCACGCGAGGCCGGTGGTGACGCCGACTTCGTTCTTGCCGAGCAGCTTGTCGTAGTGGAAGCGCTTCTTGCCGAGCAGATCCTCAAGCGCGGAGGCGTTTACGGAATGCTTGCAGTCCTCGCCTTCTACGACCTTGCGCGCCACCTTGCGGCAGATATTGGCTATCTCCTTCTCAAGGCTGCGGACGCCGGATTCCCTGGTATAGGAATTGATGAGCCCGCGCAGAGCGCTTTCGTTTATGGATATCTGCGAAGATGTGAGCCCGCTCGCCTTGATCTGCTTGGGAACGAGGTACTTCTTTGCTATGCTGAGCTTTTCCTCCTCGGTATAGCCGGAGAGGCGTATGACCTCCATCCTGTCGAGCAGCGGCCCGGGGATGGTGTCTGTGGTGTTGGCTGTGGTTATGAACATGACGCCGGACAGGTCGAACGGGACCTCCAGATAATGGTCCACAAATTCTTTGTTCTGTTCGGGGTCAAGCACTTCAAGCAGAGCCGAAGCAGGGTCGCCGCGGAAATCCGCGCCTATCTTGTCGACTTCGTCAAAGAGGAATACAGGATTCTTCTTTCCGCATTCCTTGATAGCGGTCATGATGCGCCCGGGAATCGCCCCGATGTAGGTCCTTCTGTGACCTCTTATCTCAGCCTCATCGCGAACTCCGCCGAGGGACATGCGCACAAATTCGCGCCCGACAGCGCGCGCAACTGACCTGGCAATAGAAGTTTTGCCTACGCCCGGCGGTCCGACAAGGCAGAGTATGGGGCCTTTTTCGTCCTTTGCGAGGGCTTTGACCGCGAGGTACTCCAATATCCTGTCCTTGACCTTTTCGAGGCCGTAATGGTCCTCGTCGAGGATCCTGGCGGCATTTTTGAGGTCGAGGTCATCCTCGGACGCGTCGTTCCACGGAAGATCCAGCAGCCATTCGATATAATTGCGGCTGACCGATGACTCCGGAGAATTCGACGGCATATGGGAGATTCGGTCTATCTCCTTCTCTATCTTTTTCTGCACGGCGGGCTCGAGCTGCAGTGACGCGAGCTTTTCCCTCCATGCCATGATATCGTCTTCGTTGCTGGCTCCGTCGCCGAGTTCTTCCTGTATGGCGCGCATCTGTTCGCGCAGATAAAAATCCCTCTGGGATTTGTCGATCTGCGTGCGGACCTTATGGCTGATCTTGTCCTCGATCTGCATTATCTCGTTTTCGCGGAGCAGCAGTTCTATTACAAGGTCGAGCCTTTTTGCTACGTCGGTCTCTTCCAGCACAGCCTGGCTGTCCTCGGTCTTGAGGTCCAGATTGGATGCGATTATGTCCGCCAGCCGTCCGGGCTCATCGATGGAAGACACTGTATTCATTATTTCAGCGGAGAGCTTTGGATGCTTTTCGGTGTATTCCCTGAAAGCACCGAGTGCAGCGCGCTTAAGCGCTATAATGTCCGCGGATCCGGGGTCGCTGCCGCTGTCCTCGACCTCCGTGACGGAGCAGAGAAAGAACGGGACCTCCTGTATGAGCGTCGTAAGTTCTGCCCTGTACTGTCCGTCGACAAGCACGCGGATATTGTCTCCGGGAAGCTTGAGCATCTGCTTGACTCTGGCGACGGTCCCAACGCGGTAAAGGTCGCCTTCGGTCGGAAGATCTGTATCGGCGTTTTTCTGGGACGTCAGAAAGACCGTCTGGTTCAGCATCATCGCGCGCTCGAGCGCGAGGATGGATTTCTCACGGCCTATATCAAAATGCAGCACCATTCCCGGAAAAACCGTAAGACCTCTCAACGGTATGAGAGGCATTGTTTCTTCTATGATCATGGAGCCTCCTTTTAAACTGTAATTATACGGATACTGATGCTTTGGCGAAGAACTGCTACGCGGCCGATTCCTCAAGGACGAGCATCGGCTCGCCGCCTTCCACCGCCGTTTTTCCGATGACGACTTTCTTTACATCGTTCCTTGACGGAATATCGTACATGATGTCTGTCATCATCTCTTCGAAAATGCTTCTGAGACCTCTTGCGCCGGTCTTTCCCGCGGCAGCCTTCTCCGCGATCGCCCTGATCGCTTCAGGCTCGATCTCGAGCTCGGCACCGTCATAGGAAAGCAGCTTGGCGTACTGCTTCAGCAGAGCGTTCTTCGGCTCTGTGATTATGCGCATGAGCGCTTCTACGCTGAGTTCGTCGAGCGTTGCGATCACCGGCACGCGTCCCACGAATTCAGGGATGAGCCCGTAACGCAGAAGGTCCTCTGAACGAAGATTATCGAGGATATGCGGATCGTTCTCCTTTACGGAAACTATATCCGAATTGAAACCTATGGTCTTTTCGCCTATGCGCCTCTGGACTATCTTGTCGAGACCGTCAAACGCTCCGCCGCAAATGAACAGAACGTTGGTAGTATCGAACTGTATAAAGTCCTGATGCGGATGCTTGCGGCCGCCCTGGGGCGGAACGTTTGCCACAGTGCCCTCAAGTATCTTGAGCAGCGCCTGCTGCACTCCTTCTCCGGATACATCCCTTGTAATCGAGGGATTGTCGGATTTTCTGGCGAGCTTGTCGATCTCGTCGACATATATAATGCCGCGCTGGGCTTTCTCTATATCCCAGTCGGCAGCCTGTATCAGCTTGAGAAGTATGTTTTCGACGTCTTCACCGACATAGCCGGCCTCCGTAAGAGCGGTAGCGTCAGCTATGGCAAACGGCACGTCAAGAAGCCTCGCGAGCGTCTGCGCAAGGAGAGTCTTTCCGGAGCCGGTCGGCCCGATAAGTATTATATTGCTTTTCTGTATCTCGACGTCGTCGTTTCCGGTTTTTGCTGAAGGATCCGCGGCGCCTATCCTCTTGTAATGGTTGTAGACCGCTACAGCGAGGATCTTCTTTGCCTTGTCCTGGTCGATAACATAATCGGAAAGCGATTTCCTGATATCCCTGGGCTTTGGCAGTTCTCCGGAGAAAACGGCGGGAGCAGCCCCGCCGGGCTTGCTCTTGCTGAGTTCCTCTGCGAGTATGTCGTCGCACATCCTGATGCATTCGTCACATATATATACGTCGGGACCCGCGACAAGACGCCTCACCTGGCTGTGGGGCTTTCCGCAGAACGAACAGCATATTTCGTTAGAATCGTCGTAAATTGCCATGTTTTTCCCTCTGGTTTAATTATCTTTTTTCTACTATTTTGTCCGCAAGGCCGTACGCGACGGCTTCCTCGGCACTGAGATAGTTGTCTCTGTCTGTGTCGGCCGCAATCTTTTCGTACGGCTGTCCGGTATTTTCCGCAAGTATGCGGTTCATTTTTTCGCGTATCTTTAAAATATGCTCCGCGTGGATCTTAAGATCTTCCGCCTGCCCCTGCATGCCGCCGAGAGGCTGGTGTATCATGACTTCGGAGTTCGGAAGCACATAGCGCTTGCCCTTTGCGCCCGCGGACAGGAGGAAAGCCGCCATGGATGCGGCCATGCCTACGCATATCGTGGATACATCCGGCTTTATATACTGCATGGTATCGTATATAGCCATACCTGCGCTGATCACCCCGCCTGGGCTGTTTATATATATGCTGATATCCTTATCCGGATCCTCGGATTCGAGGAAAAGCAGCTGCGCCACGACAAGGCTTGCCGTGACATCGTTGATCTCCTCGCCCAGAAAGATGATCCTGTCCTTCAGAAGTCTTGAATAGATATCATACGCGCGCTCGCCTCTTGCCGACTGTTCAACGACTATAGGTACCAAACTCATAATGTCTCCTTATAATTTAAAGCTACGGCGGGACAAATAACTCGTCCCGCCGGAATTATACCATACTGTATAACGGATCGTTATTCAGCTTTCTTTTCAGCTTTTGCCGCGTCGGGATCCACATCGGTGAACTTGGCGTTGTCATAGATAAGATCTATGGCCTTGCGGGAGACGACGTCTTCCTTGAGAAGCACCAGTCCGCTCTCCCCGAGGGATTCCCTGACCTTTTCGACATCCATCTTGTACATGTCTGCCATATTCTTAAGCTCTTCAGCGACATCCTCGTCGGAAGCGGTAAGGCCTTCCGCCTTTCCGACAGCCTTAACGATGAGTCTTACTCTGACCTTTTTCTCGGCTTCGGGTCTGAATTCCTCAAGGAGCTCTTCCGGCTTCTTATCGAGATACTTGAGGTAATCCTGGATGCTCATTCCCTGATAAGCCATCTGCTGAGCCATCTCGCTGTACATCTGCTGGGCTTCTTCAGCGATCATCTCTTCCGGGATCGTGAACTGGTTGGCTTCCACGAGCTTCTCGAGAACAGCGTTCTGTCCGTCATACTTGGAAGCGTCGGCGGCAGCCTTTTCCTGATTCTTGCGGATGTCGGCCTTCAGTTCGTCCAGAGTGTCGAACTCGCTGGTATCCTTGGCGAAATCATCGTCGAGAGCGGGAAGCTCCTTTACCTTAACGTCGTGCACCTTGCACTTGAAGACAGCTTCTTTTCCTGCAAGATCCTTTGCGTGGTAATCTTCCGGGAAGGATACGACTACGTCCTTGTCCTCGCCGGCCTTTACGCCGACAAGCTGGTCTTCGAATCCGGGGATGAAGGCTCCGGAACCGAGCTCGAGCTGCTGGTTTTCAGCGGTGCCGCCTTCAAACTGCTCTTCGCCGACAAATCCGGAATAATCCAGAGTTACGGTATCTCCGTTCTCTGCCGGACGTTCAACGGAAACGAGCCTGGAGTTGCGCTCCTGAAGGTTCTTAAGTTCCCTGTCGATGTCCTCGTCCTTGACGACACGGACTTTTCTTTCGGCTTCGATGCCTTTGTAATCCTTGATTTCGGGTTCCGGCTCGACCGCGACCTTTGCGGTTACGGTAAAGCCCTTGTGGCTCTCTATCTTTTCCTCGCCGAACTGGATGTCCGGGCGGCCTACCGCGTTGAGGCCGAGGGTATCCAGCGCTGCGGGATATTCTTTTTCGAGCATATCGTTAATGGCATCCTCGAAGAAGATACCTGCGCCGTATCTCTTTTCGATGATGCTGCGCGGGGCCTTGCCCTTGCGGAAACCATCGACCGTGATGCGGCCTCTCTCTCTGCGATATACTGCATCTACTGCCTTATCGAATTCTTCGGCAGTGAATTCCATTGTGAAAGTTGCGAGATCGTTCTCTTTGCTTACCAGTACGGGTGTCATTAACTAATTCCTCCTAATCCTTTATATCAAGGCAAGTTAGAATTGTATCATACAGTTTGAGATACTGCAAGCGCAAAGATACAATAAAAGAGGCGCCTTTTAGGGCGCCCCTTTAAATGCTTTTATTCAGGCTGACGGAACTAGTCCTTGATGAGGGCCATGCCGGCCTTGAGAGCTTCCTTGTTGAGCGGAACAAGCTTAGCTTTCTTTCCGGTGAAGATCTCTTCGATCATCTTGTCAACAGTTTCGGGCTTTACGGTCTTTGCAGCGGCAATGTAAGCGCCGAGCATAACCATGTTAGCTACCTTGAGGTTTCCGAGTTCGCTTGCAACATCGTCGCAGGGAACGTAGTAAACCTTGATGCCTTCTCTCTCGTAGGTGTACTTTACAACAGAGCTGTTGATGAAGATCATTCCGCCGTCAACTACGAACGGAGCGAACTTGTCCAGGGACGGACCGTTCATCGCGATGAGCTCGTTGGAGAACTTGAATACGGGAGAACCGACCGGCTTGTCAGAGATGACTACGGAGCAGTTTGCAGTACCTCCGCGCATCTCAGGACCGTAGGAAGGAGCCCAGGTTACATTAAGATTCTCAGCGAGCGCTGCCTCAGCCAGGTTCTTGCCGATGGAAAGAGCGCCCTGACCGCCGAAACCTGCAATTAATATATTCTTCATTATGTAGGCCTCCTTACTTTGTTGTGTCCTTGATTACGCCGAGCGGATAATACGGAACAAGGTTCTCGTGGAGCCACTGATTCGCCTTAAGAGGAGCAAGTCCCCAGTTGGTCGGGCAGGTGGAGAGGATCTCTACGAAGGTGAAGCCTGCTCCCTGCATCTGAAGGGTAAATGCCTTCTTGATAGCTGCCTTTGCCTTGTTGAGGTTGGGGATATCAGTAAGGCATACACGCTCTGCATATACAAGTCCGTCAAGTGCGGAGAGGGTCTCTGCCATACGGATCGGCTTACCGGCCTGCTCTACAGTCCTTCCGAGAGGAGCTGTGGTGGCCTTCTGTCCGATCAGCGTGCAGGGGGACATCTGTCCGCCGGTCATGCCGTAAATTGCGTTATTGATAAAGATGGTGGTGATCTTTTCGCCTCTCATTGCTGCGTGAACGATCTCAGCAGTACCTATGGAAGCGAGGTCGCCGTCGCCCTGATAAGTGAATACCGGGGTGTTCGGGTGGGTCCTCTTGACGCCGGTAGCTACAGCAGGCGCTCTGCCGTGCGCAGCGTCGATCATATCGCAGGCCATGTAGTTATATGCATATACGGAGCAGCCTACGGGGCATACGCCGACAGCATCTTCGAAAAGACCAAGCTCGATAAGGGATTCCATTACCAGCTTATGAGCGATGCCGTGATGGCATCCGGGGCAGTAATGAAGTTCTTTATCGGTCAATCCGGCTGATTTTGTATAAACGATCGACATATTACTTTACCTCCTCTAATGCCTTCTTTGCAGCGTCGCAGATATCTTCGAGGGTCGGGATGAGACCGCCGCCAAGACCATAGTAGCTTATGGGCTTCTGGCCTTCGTTAGCAAGGCGTACGTCTTCGATCATCTGGCCGCCAGCGGACATTTCCACATCGAGAACAGCCTTTACATGATCCTTGCCGAGGAGTTCGTGGAGTTCCTTTTCGGGGAATGGCCACAGGGTGATCGGACGGAAGAGGCCTACCTTGTAGCCTTCTTCTCTCATCTTATCTACAGCGGTAAGGATGATTCTTGCAGGAGTTCCGTAAGCTGTGAAGATCAGTTCAGCGTCCTCGGTCTTATACTCTTCGAAGCGGACTTCGTTAGCCTTGATCTTGTTGAACTTAGCAAGTGTTTTTTCGTTGAATTCGTAGCATTCTTCAGGATCGTAGAAAATAGGAGAGACAACATGATGCTTTTCAGCTCCCTTTCTTCCTTCAGTAGCCCAATCCTTTGCGGGGAGGTCCCTCTTGGGGAATTCTTTCCATTCGATCGGCTCCATCATCTGGCCGATAAGTCCGTCTGCGAGTACTACTACAGGATTTCTGTACAGATCTGCAAGATCGAACGCTTCCTGTACGAAGTCTGCGAGCTCCTGAATGTTGGACGGAGCGAGAACTATGTTTCTGTAGTCGCCGCTGCCGCCGCCTCTGGTAGCCTGGAAATAGTCACCCTGAGCGGGCTGAATGGTTCCGAGTCCCGGGCCGCCTCTCATGCAGTTGATGATGACTGCGGGAAGCTCGGTAGCAGCGAGGTAGGACATTCCTTCCTGCTTGAGGGAGATACCGAGAGATGAAGAAGAAGTCATAACTCTCTTTCCGGAAGCAGCTGCGCCGTATACCATATTGATAGCAGCTACCTCAGATTCAGCCTGCAGGAATACTCTGCCGTGCTGGGGCATATGCAGAGAGAGATACTCGGGGACTTCGCTCTGCGGGGTGATAGGATAACCGAAGAAAGCATCACAGCCTGCTCTGATTGCAGCTTCCGCGATTGCTTCGTTACCTTTCCAAAGTTCTTTAGCCATTAAGGTTTCCTCCTTAGTCTAACCTTTCAACAGTAATGATAGAATCGGGGCAGATCTTTGCGCAGCTTGCGCAGGCGATGCATTTTTCCATCTCGACTACTGTTGCGGGATGATAACCCTTCTTGTTCAGAGCTTCAGGCTCCATTACGACAATGTGCATCGGGCAGACCGACGTGCAAAGCTCGCAGCCCTTGCAGCGATCGCGGTCAAAAGTGACTTTACCCTTCATAGAATTCCTTTCCTCCTTTCGAAAAGACTATGTAAAACCAATCTGGTTTTGATCGGGAGACACTGATCGATCGGACTTATCAGTATCTTATTTATTATAGGCTTTTGTACCCGCTTTTATCAATAACTTTTTTATTATATCTCACAATTTTATCGTGTATTTTTCACCTATCGTTTCGCTTTAAAACTACCGGTTAATAACGCTGAAAAAAGAAATGACTTGCATTTATCCTTAGTCCGTGCTATATTCACGCATGTCGCATTTATAAGCGGCGGAGGTATTATGGAAATCGAAGTAAAATACGCAATCCCTAATAAGGAAACTGCAGACGCGATATGGGAAGATCCTGAGATCGCGGATATGTCTGATATCTCGACTTCCGAGAAGCTGGTCATGAAAGCCGTGTATTTCGACACAGAGGACTACACCCTGTCGAACCACAACATCGCCCTTCGCGTGCGCGTTGAGGGCGAGCGCACCTTTGCAGCCCTCAAGTGGGGCGGAAGCGCGCAGGACGGCTTCCACGAACGTGAAGAAGTAAATGTCCCGGTCAGCGGTGAAGAGAGCTTCATTGCGCCGGAGCCTGATATGTTCAAGGAAAGCGCCGACGGCCTGGATCTTATTGAGCTGATCGGCAAAAAACCGCTCGTCAACATGCTGGAGACCCGCTTTTTAAGAAAGCGCGTCCGCCTCAATTACAAGAACAGCATCTTTGAACTTGCGGTAGACACGGGAGACATCGTGACCGACGCGGGCAACCGCGACATCCTCGAACTCGAGATAGAGCTCTTTGCGGGAAGTGAAGCAGATCTTCAGGAGCTCGGAGAAAGGATCGCGGACAAGTACAGTCTCAAACCGGAAAACATGTCCAAATTTGCCCGCGGCCTTGAGCTCATAAAAAGCGTAAACAACTGAAAACAGCAAAATCTGCACAAAAAACCGGCCCGAAGGCCGGTTTTTTATTTCTGTTTTTCTGTTATGCGCTACGCGTAGTTGCAAGTCCTCATTACCGCAATCTCATTGATTCCGAGAGCCTCGGATTTGGTCTGCTTGCCGTTGCAGGTCTCGATGACCATATTATAGAGCTCGTCGCGGAGCTGCTCGATGGTGTGGGTGCCGGTGATGTAGCGGCTTGCGTCGAAGTCGATATTGTCTTCCATCTTGTCCCAGGTATCCGCGTTGCCGGTGATCTTGATTACAGGCATTATCGGATTGCCCAGAGCGGAGCCGCGGCCGGTGGAGAATACGCAGACCTGTGCGCCGCCGGCGGCCATGCCTACCATGGAGGACGGGTCGTTGCCCGGGGTGTCCATGATGACGAGGCCCTTCTGGCTGGTCGGGATCTGCTTTGCGTAATCATAGACCTGCTGAACGGGTCTGGTGCCGCCCTTGTGGATGCAGCCAAGAGACTTCTCTTCCAGAGTGGTGATACCGCCGGCCTTGTTGCCCGGGGTCGGGTTGCCGCTGCGGATGTCTTCGCCGGCTCTCCAGAAGGTCTCTTCATAGCGGTGGACTATGTCGAGCACTCTCTGCCCTACTTCCGGAGTAACGGCTCTTGCTGCGAGAAGATGCTCGCCGCCGATGAATTCCGGAGTCTCGGAGAGGATAGTGGTTGCGCCTTCGTCAACGAGCCTGTCGGAAAGCGCGCCGATTACGTTGTTAGCAGCAATGCCTGAGGTGGGGTCAGAACCGCCGCATTCGGTAGCAAGGAGAAGTTCGGTAATGGGGAACTTTTCCTTCTGCAGCATGCTTGCTTCGGCAGCGAACTGCTTGGCGTAGCGTACGCCTATCTCTACAGCCTTGAGCGTGCCGCGGGCTTCCTGGATGGAAACGCCGACTACCGGCTTGTTGGTGCGCTGTTTGATGCGCTCTTCAACGAGATCCAGCTGGCAGCCCTCGCAGCCGAGGGAAACGAGCACTGTCGCGTAAACGTTGGGATTTGCGGCAAAGCCTGCCTCGAAGTCCAGGGTCATCTCCTGGTCGGAGACTACCTGGCTGCAGCCTACCTGATTATGAAGGCTTACAGCGCCGTCTACCTGGTTTGCGATGATGTTCGCGACGTCAGAAGCGCAGACGCTGGTCGGAAGGATAAGCACATAATTTCTGATTCCGACTCTTCCGTCGGGACGTCTGTATCCGTAAAATTCAGTCATATCTCTTATTTCCTTTCCGGCTCTTCTACATTATGGGTATGGACGTGTTCGCCCGGGGTTATGTCCGCGGAAGCTATGCCGATGAGTTCTCCGTACTTGATGACTCTTCCGCCCTTTTCGACCGGTTTTACCGCCATCTTGTGGAAGATGCCGATCTCGTCCTTAGCGACGACTTCCTTCTGAACGCCGCCGTCATTGTAGACTACGGTGTCGCCTGGCTTTACCGGACCGGACAGCGTTACGACTACGTCCTTTGGATCAATGAAAATTCCGTTTACCATTTTTACTCCTTTAATTCTTTAGAAGAGATTGTCGTTCTCGTCGAACTTGACTTCTTCCGGCTCGCTGAGGATCTCGATGTTGGGGTTGGCCTTGGCTTCCTCGAACATTGCCTCGGAGATCCAGATGTCGGATACATTGAGGGTGTTGGGAATGCGGATGATGCGCGGATTGTCCTTGTCGATAAAGGTTGCCGTGCGGATGGCTGCCTGGAATACGAGCTTGTCGGAATCCATTACGAGCGGAATGCGCATGCCTTCAACAACGGTGTTGGTTATGCAGTTCGGATAGGTCGCCTCGAAGTCGAGCTTGTTGTAGAGCCTTCTGGTGGTGAATTCCGCGACGCCCATGCCGCAGCCGTTGCCGTGGCTTTCCTTGGAGAGGTCGAGGACCGCCATCCTCTTGCACTTGATGCCGCCGGTAGCGAACGGGGTCTGGAACCTTCCGGTGATGTTGGGGTCCATTCCGGCGCCGCTGAAGTTCTTGCCCATTTCGTCTACGATGAGGATATCGCACTCATCCCAGAGCAGTCTGGCGAGATACTTCTTGGATTCGGCAAGGATCTTCGGCTCTTCGTCGATGATCTCCTGCGGAGTCAGAACGTCGATGGTACGGGTCTGCTCGTAAGCGTTTTCGGAAAGAGCAACGCCGCAGGTGATGGGAGCGTACTTGATCATTGCCTTGCCGAATTCGGGAACGTACTGATGCATCATTCCGAAACCGTCGGTATGGGTGACCTGCGCGCCGTACTGCTTGCCGAGGCCGATGGCGAGCATCTTCATAAGGCCGGATTCGTACGGGCCTCTGAAGTCGGTGTGCGCCTTGACTCTGTTCATTACGATGACGCCGTCAGCGTTGAAGGCATTCTTATCGAAGTTGACCGGACGGCCGTTTTCGGTATCTCCGATGTAGACAGTTTCCATGGAGGAACGGATCTCCGCGCCGGTGTACGCCGGGTCGCAGCCATAGTCGAGAACTACCTGCTTCTGGCCTTCGGCGGTCGCGCCGCCGTGGCTTCCCATTGCAGGAACTACGAACGGGGTGCAGCCCTTGCTCTTGAGCCAGTCTGCGATGCTCTTTACGACAAGAGCGGTGTTGCTGATGCCGCGGCTTCCGACTGTGATCGCGATCTCCATTCCGGGCTTGAATCTTTCGGCGATCTCCGGTCTGTCGAACTTGGAGCTGATTATTCCCGGGATATCCGCCGGATCGATGTGTGTGTCGTCAAAGATCTGGTGGACCTTTGCCATCTTCGGAACCTTATAAGGCTGCAGAAGATCGTATACCATTCCCATAATTACTGTTCCTCCCTTAAATATATGTTCAGTAATATTTTAGATAACACCAATTACATTACAGTATAACACAAGAGGACCCCGTTTTGGAGAGTCCTCTTGAAATAATTATAAGCCTTGACAGTTCTGTGTTATAGATTCACATTATTAGAGAGCTGTAATGTGAATCTTTCCGCCTTTTCCGCTGCCTGTGATCTTTACCCTGTAACCGTTTACGTATAATTCATCGTCAACGTCATAGTCAACACCGCCCTCTGTTAACAGACCTGCAGCTGTCAATTTGTTGATAATAGTTTCTTCAGTAAGGCTTGTATGTTTTAATTCGATCGAATAAGAACCGTCCGGATTGACCGTAAAAGTGATCGATGCGTTGGTACCGCTTCCAGACTGGTTGAAAATAGTAACGAGCTCATTGCCTAAAGCGGTTGCGGTAGTGCCGTTAGACGAACCTCCGCCGGAAGGACCGCCTCCCGAAGCTCCGCCGCTCCAGATGATCTCCGTCTTTGCAGGCACTGCGCCTGCAGCAGGAGTAAACCTAACAACGCAGCTTCCGCCGGCCCCCGGAGTTCCCTGCCATTCGCTGCTCGGGACCCCGCCTATCTCCATATTCTCAACTTTGGTATTCCAGCCGTCTTTTGCCTGTTCCAGCGGGCTTACAACAGCTTCATATATGCTGCCCTGCTTTATGGGAGTACCTTCGTATTCCGCAGCAGCATCCTCAGTAATGGCCGCAGTCAGTACAGAGGAGTAGGCGCTGCGCACATTCGCGAAATCCGTGCCTTCGCGGCCTTTTTCGAGTTGTCCTGCAAAGACCGGGATGGAGACCGCTACAAGCACCGCGATCACAGCTACCACTATAAGGAGTTCAGCAAGCGTAAAACCTTTATTTTTCTTCATCACAGCATCCTCATCAAAATAAAACGCTGCCTAATTTTTGTCTCATTTTTAAATGGTTCTGTTAATAATATAGCATATAAAAAATAACAGTATTTTAAGATTTACTCAAAGTAAAACAGGACTCCCGTTTCGGGAGTCCTGTAAGTAATTGTTTTATTTGCCGGTCCGGGATTATTCCGCAGCCATCTTCTTGTAGCCTTCGAGACGCTCTTTGGCGTTCTTTTCGGCTTCGACGAAGAGGTCTTCCGCTGTATCCGGGAACTCGGACTTGAGGGAAGCGTAACGGACCTGATCCATGATGAAGTCTCTGAAGGATCCGGTCGGCTCCTTGGAGTCGAGAGTGAACGGATTCTTGCCCTCGGCTTTGAGCCGCGGGTTGTAGCGGTAAAGCTGCCAGTATCCGCATTCGACGGCCAGCTTTTCGTTCTCCTGGCTCTTGCCCATGCCCTTCTTGAGGCCATGGTTGATGCAGGGTGCGTAGCAGATGATGAGGGACGGTCCCTTGTATGCTTCCGCTTCCTTGACAGCCTTGAGGAACTGGTTCTTGTCTGCGCCCATCGCGACCTGAGCTACGTATACATAGCCGTAGGTTGCTGCCATCATGCCGAGGTCCTTCTTGCGGGTCCTCTTGCCGGATGCAGCGAACTTTGCGATAGCCGCTGCCGGAGTAGCCTTGGAGGACTGTCCGCCGGTGTTGGAGTAAACTTCGGTATCGAATACGAGGACGTTTACGTCTTCGCCGGAAGCGAGCACGTGGTCGAGTCCGCCGTATCCTATGTCATACGCCCAGCCGTCGCCGCCCAGGCACCAGATGGACTTCTTAACG
>JAFYFK010000248.1 GCA_017543805.1 Bacillota bacterium
GGATGTCGAAGCGGAGGGGCGGGGGAACGAGCAGACCGTTCTCGTCGCGCGTGCACTGCTTGGCGGTGAACTTATACGCGCCGTGGCTCGTGCCGATGGCGATCGCGAGAGAGTCGCAGCCGGTGCGCTCGACGAATTCCTGCACGTCCTCCGGACGGGTGTAGGACGAATCCTCGGCGGAAACATTGACTTCGTCTTCGACGCCTGCGAGGGTGCCGAGCTCGGCCTCGACGACGACGCCGTGGTCATGCGCATATTCGACGACCTGCTTGGTGATCTTGATGTTCTCCTCGAACGGGAGGCCGCTCTTGTCGATCATGACGGAAGAGAAACCGCCGTCGATGCAGCTTTTGCACAGCTCGTAGCTGTCGCCGTGGTCCAAGTGGACTACAATGGGAAGATCGAAGCCCGCGGACTGCTCTGCGTCGGCGATAGCGGCTTCGATGAGCTTCATGAGGTATACGTGCTTGGCGTAAGCCCTGGCGCCTTTGGACACCTGAAGGATGAGGGGCGCTTTTTCTTCCATAGCGGCCTCGGTGATGCCCTGTACGATTTCCATGTTGTTGACGTTGAAAGCGCCGATGGCGTAGCCGCCGTCATAGGCCTTTTTGAACATCTCTTTGGAGGTTACGATTGCCATAGTGAATCTCCTTCTTTCTTAAGTGAGTTACCTGCTATATTATGCAACATGTTCTGTTAAAAGTCAAGGCACAGGCGGCTGAGGAGGGCGGGCGATATTGACATAATCGAGCAAATGTGATATATTTCCACAAGATTATTTGAGAAGGTAGGTATCAGTTTATGGCTATACTCAAAGGCGCTGCGGTCATCGGCCAGAGCGGCGGACCGTCTTCAGTTATCAACGCTTCCGCGTACGGCGCGATAAAGGCCGCGCTGGACAGCGACGTTATCACCAAAGTCTACGGCATGCAGAACGGCATCGTGGGTCTGCTCAACGACAACCTGTTCGACCTGGGCCAGGAAGACCCCGAGGAGCTGGCGCTCATGAAATATACGCCCTCTTCCGCACTGGGCTCCTGCCGCTATAAAATAAAGGATCCCGACGAGGACGAGACCGATTACGTAAGGATCCTTGAGATGTTCAAAAAGTACGACATCCACTATTTCTTCTACAACGGCGGCAACGACTCCATGGATACCTGCAACAAGATCAGCAAGTTCATGCTCAGGAACGGCTATGAAGTCAGGTGCATGGGCATCCCCAAGACCATAGACAACGACCTTGCCGGCACGGATCACTGCCCCGGTTTTGCTTCCGCCGCCAAGTACATCGCTACTTCCATGGTTGAAGTGTACCGCGACTGCCATGTATACGACAAGGGCATGATCACCATAGTCGAGTGCATGGGCCGTCATGCGGGCTGGCTTACCGGCGCTGCCGCTCTGGCGGGTCTGACCGGTAACGGGCCCGATCTGGTGTACCTGCCCGAAGTCGATTTCGACATGGACAAGTTCATCGAAAAGGTCAAGGACATTTATGCCCGCAACAAGAACGTGCTGGTAGCCGTGAGCGAAGGCATTCACGACAAGGACGGCCAGTTCATAGTTGAATACGCGGTCAAGGACGCCGCTGTGGACGCTTTCGGCCACAAGCAGCTAGGCGGTCTGGCGGCTTTCCTGGCCAACGAGTGCAAAAACGCCACCGGCGCCAAGGTGCGCGGCATCGAACTGAGCCTGCTGCAGAGATGCGCCGCACACTGCGCTTCCAACACCGATATCGAAGAGAGCTTCATGGCGGGCCAGGCGGCCGCCAACAGCGCCATTGCCGGCGTGACCGACAAGATGGTAGGCTTTGAGTGCAGCCGCGAAAACGGTCAGTACAAGTGCGAGACCAAGCTGTTCGATCTGACCATAGTGGCCAATGCCGAAAAGAAAGTGCCCAGGGAGTGGATCAATGAGGAAGGCGACAACGTAAACGAGAAGTTCATCGAGTACGCGCTGCCTCTTATCCAGGGCCAGACCAAGCTCACTTACGAAAACGGCCTGCCCAGGTTCGTACACCTCAGGAAAGTCAAAGCTCAGGCGTAAGACAAATAACGGCACGCCTCGCGTTAATACAGCGCGGGGCGTGTTTGCGTAAGAGGTTCAGATGATAACCACCGTAAAAATAAACAGTATCGACGGAGTCCTCGAGCTGATAAGCGACCAGAAACGGAACGATGGCATAAACCGCTTGAGAAGCGATTATTACTATCGCGGACAGCCGGACGCTAAGTTTCGATTGAACACCAGCCTTAACCGCACCTGCGGTTCGAAAAGCCAGGAACTGGAGCCCAGCATACTGAGATACTTTACGAAATATGCAAGCATAGAGGACCCAACCTTAAACGAATCCATATGGAAGCAGATGATAGTGGGTCAGCATTACGGTCTGCCCACACGGCTCATGGACTGGACTCGCTCGCCGCTCGTAGCGCTGCACTTCGCGGTAAATGAGGGTAATCTGTCCAAAATGGACAGGAGGGACTGCGCGGTCTGGAGGATGTCGGTTGACGACATGAACAAAACGCTGCCCGAAAGATATAAGCGCAGGCTGGAAGAGATAAAGACCTCCACGTTTTCGGTAGATATGCTTACGGAACTTGCAGGAAGCCTGTCCCGATACGACGAGGACATGGGGGACGAGACCATGGTCACGCTGGAACCGCCATCTATATCTCAGAGGATAATAAACCAGTATTCGTTTTTCTCCGTCATCCCTTCTGGCATAAAGGATATCGAGGCGTTTTTTGACAGCCATACATCGATGACCTTCAAATACGTTATTGCGAAAGAGATCCGCTGGGACATAAGGGATCTTCTGGATCAGATGAACATCAACGAGCGAATAATCTATCCGGGACGCGACGGTCTCAGCAGATGGATAGCGAGACATTATTACGTCAGGGAAGATTAGAAGCATGAAAAAGGACGCGGAAAACTCCGCGCCCTTTTTTATTTGTGTTTGTTTAGGATTCCACGTTGAACTTGAAAAGTTCGACGGTAAAGTCTATGTAGCCTACGCCGGTGATGTCATCCAGGGTCTGGGCGTCGTCCAGGCCTTCGCTGCGGTAGACCTTAACGTCTATCGTGTCGCCGTAGGAGTGAGAGGCGAGAACGTCGCGGATCACGTCGAAACTGGATGCGATCTGGCCGTCTATCTCAACGATGATATCGTTATGCTTAAGGCCGTCACCGATGTCCTGCGACGCGGAAGAGCTGTCTTTTACCTTGGCCATAGCGGCGGGGCTGCCGTCCTGCACTTCGTCCAGCATCATTCCGGAAGGCAGCTTGCCGGCGTAAACAGCGTAGTAATTGTTCTGGTTGAC
>JAFYFK010000249.1 GCA_017543805.1 Bacillota bacterium
CCCTGTGCAATACAGAGTTCAGTCCTCTCAAGTCGCTTAACTGCGATGCCCGGTTTTGTCTAACCTTTTGGGGTCAGTTCAGAATGACGGGTGTTTTGCTTGCCGGAATTACTAAAGCACGGGAAAGTGCAGAGTGACCTTGAACAGGTCGCCGTCTATGTCAAGTGAGAGGCTTCCGTTCTGCAGTTCCGTAAGGCTCCTGGCTATCGAAAGGCCAAGCCCGCTCCCCTCGCCGCTGCGGGATCCGTCACCCCGCACAAAGCGTTCCATAAGCTCATCCGGAGAGATATTGAGCGGCGCGGACGAAATATTTTTAAAGCTGATGAGCGCTTCGTTATCCTTCTCTTCCAGGTCCAGATAGACCCTGGTGCCCGGCTGGGCGTATTTGCAGATATTGTTCA
This sequence comes from Bacillota bacterium, assembly GCA_017543805.1. Classification (GTDB taxonomy): domain Bacteria; phylum Bacillota; class Clostridia; order Peptostreptococcales; family Anaerovoracaceae; genus RGIG7041. The sequence continues at coordinate 402 of JAFYFK010000249.1, forward strand.
TAAGATTGTCGAAGACCCGCCATATCCGCCTGCTGTCAGCCATTATGCGCACAGGCTTATCCGGCTTGCGTTCGATCAGCGTAAGCCCTGCGGCCTGCATCCGGTCGCTGTATTCGCCGGCAGCCTGTTCCAGAAGGACCGAAACGTCACACGGCGCCAGCTGCACCTCGAGATTTCCGGTGGACGCCTTGGAAGCCTCTATAAGATCCTCGAGCAGGCGCTTCAGCTTGACCGACTGCCGCGATATCACCTCAGCATATTCGGTAATACGCGTATTGTCGGTCTGCTCATTGCTGATAAGTTCAGCGTAATTGATGATCGATGTCAGCGGTGTCTTGATGTCGTGGGATACGTTAGTTATGAGCGCGGTCTTGAGATGCTCGCTCTTCATGCGCTGCTCTACCGCCAGCGCGCTGCCTTCGGCGATGCGGTTGAGGTTCTCGCCGTGAGCCTTGAAGTCCAGGACCATGCGCTTCGTATCGATATTATAGGACAGGTCGCCGTTGGCAAGCGCTGTCGCGCCGTTCTGAAGCTTCCTCATGACAATAAGCACATAAAGCAGCAGCGGCACCAGCACCAGCCGTTCTATTATCCAGAAGACAGCCAGATTGTCACCCTCGTACATATTTGCGCCGATGAATATCGCTTCTATTAAGCAGACAGCAGCTATCCCGAGCGCGCCCTTCCAGACGAGCGGAATTCCGGAAATGAGCCTTCCGAAGGCGCTGAAAAACACGCGCATCCCGTGGATGATCCGGCGCAGCATGCGAAGGATCAGCACAAAGACCCATTTGACTGCTATCCAGAGATACTTAAGAACGTAATAACAGACCGTGTTCCGCCACCAGCCGCCAAGCTTGAACCGCAGAGCCGCGCTCATAAGCCATCCGAGGACCGGCAGCTCCGCGGCAAAGCCGATAAGCGCAATGACCGTTACCGGCTCCCAGATGCCGCTGCCTTCGAAGACCATCAGGATATCGATCGCTTCTATCGGAAATATTACGATCAGGACCGCGGATACCCAGGCTGCCGCGGTCAGAAAATCAAACGGGACAGCCGTTCCCCAGCCGGGTTCTGCGCCTTCTTTCCCTTTGTGATGCCCGGACGCGCTGCAGAGGAAGACCACTCCGGCAATAAAAACAAGCGCTCCGGCCGCGGCAAGCAGCGCGCAGAAGCTCTGAGTGACCGGGATCAGGCTGAAGCCGTCCCTGTAAAGCCCTTCGTTCAATTCGCTGTAAAACAGAGCCGCTGTGCCCGGAATTACGGTAAATACCCCTGCGGCGGCAGTTATTATGAACACAAACGCCTTTAAGGCGCTGCTGGTCCTTAGATCATTCTTCATCTTATTCCTCTTTCCGGTCCCAATACATACTTCCCATCTCATCCCGTTCCGCGCTGAAGCGTATATACTCCAGAACTGCGCCTGCAGCAGCCGCGATCACACAGGTCTGCCGCCTTATCGGTTTCGCGTTTTCCATTTTGTTTTCCCCCTGATAATTCCAGCCGGCAGCATCCCCAAACTGCCGGGACTGTCACTCTTTACCGCGCTTTATCTGCGCGGCTTGTCGATCTTGTAACCCTGTCCCCAGACGACCTTCAGGTAGCGCGGATCCGCAGGGTCAAATTCTATCTTTTCCCGAAGATGGCGAATATGCACCGCGACCGTTCCGTCTGCGCCCAAAGGCTCTTCCTTCCAGACATGCCTGTAGATCTCAGCCGGAGAATAGACCTTTCCCGGATCGCAGAGCAGCAGCTTCAGTATCTCGTATTCCTTTGGCGTAAGGGACACTTCCTCACCGTCGACAAGGACCTTTTTTGCGCCGTCATCCAGCTCGATGCCTCCAAGCACGACGTTTTCAGTTTTTTGAAGACTTCCGCCCAACCTGGTATAACGGCGCAGCTGCGACTTGACGCGCGCGGTCACCTCCGCCGGATTGAACGGCTTTGTGATGTAATCGTCAGCGCCGAGCGTAAGCCCGAGGATCTTGTCGGAATCCTCGCTCTTTGCCGTAAGCAGGATAACAGGAACGTTGCTGGTCTCGCGCAGTCTGACCATAGCCGAGATCCCGTCCATGCCAGGCATCATAATATCCAGCAGGATCAGCTGAAAGTCCTCAGCCGCCAGCTTTTCCAGCGCTTCCTGACCGGAATATGCCTCCCGCAGTTCATAATCGGGATCGCTTAGATATATCTTCAGAGCGTTTACGATGTCTTTGTCATCGTCACAGATAAGGATCCTGTACATAAAATACCCCTTTCGTGCTTTATATTTTGCAACAAAAGGGATTAAGAAAAAAGATGCAAAAAGTTTAAGAATTAATTAAGATTGGAGGCCAATATAATTCACATATTTTTACATTATTTTCGTTGATAAAATTGTATATATTTGGTATATTATTGTTGAGCTGCCAAAAGGACAGGCGGTCGCCCTCGGTTCCGAGGGACTGTGACCCTCGTTGACATAGAAACCCGCAAGGGAATCTGCATGAAAGGAGGGCTTAACGATGATTCTGACATTAGAAGGGTTCATTGCACTGCTAAGCTTCGGCCTCGCATGCTACAAGCTCGGATATGACAGAGCTCGAAGAGATAACCAAAAACGCAGGAATGACCGCTCTGATTCCAACTAGCGCGGTCATCCTGATGCTTTAGTCAGAGGGCTGGCCGCCTGTCGGCAGCTCCCGTAATAGTCTTTTCGCAATTCAATTTTAGCAAATACAGGGTCTAAGTCAATATTTCAGGGCAAAACTTCACAATTCACATGGTCTATCGGCTGCGGAACACGCCGGTCTCGGTGACCACCACGGGGCCGGTTGCGTCGAAGGGCTCCAGGGGGACGTCGTCAGCCATTAGTTTTTCGCGGCAGACGATGGCCATTGGCGGATGATACTTTTCCAGGAAACGGTCGTAGTAGCCGCCGCCGTTGCCGAGGCGCCTGCCC
>JAFYFK010000250.1 GCA_017543805.1 Bacillota bacterium
AATCATATAAATATGTCCGTCAGCAACGTTGACCCGCGCGAAACATGTGATGTATAATAAATCGGTTTGATAAAACCAAACAATAATCGATAGAAAAAAAGGACGGAAATTATGGGAAGCATTTATAAGGCAATAGCAGACAAGGGTTACGCTGTAGGCACCATTTCTCACAACAGGAGCCTTACGGCGGTCGAAGCGCTGGGCGTTACCGGCCTTGACTACATCGTATTGGACATGGAACATTCGCCCCAGACCTGCGCTGAAGTCACCGGATACATCACCGCGGCTCACTCCTGCGGCAAGGACGCGCTGGTCCGCGTTCCCGGCGTCACCAGAGCAGAAGTGCTGCACGTACTGGACGTAGGCGCTGACGGCGTTATCATCCCCTGCATCGAGGACATTTCCGAAGTAGAAGAGCTTATCGGCTACGCCAAGTTTGCTCCGCTCGGCAACCGCGGATACTGCATGAGCCGCGACGGAGACTGGAGCTTCGGACCGATGTACTGCGAAAAGGGTCTTCCCGGATATATGGAATACGCAAACAAGAACACCATCCTGATGCCTCAGTGCGAGACCGTCGGCTGCCTTGAGCAGATCGAGAAGATCACCGCTCTGGAAGGCGTGGACGGCATCATGGTCGGCCCGTTCGACCTTTCCATCTCCATGGGCATCCCGGGACAGTTCGACAATCCGGAATTCAAGGACGCTCTGCAGCACATCGCAGACGCCTGCAACAAGAACGGAAAGCTGCCGCTCATCTTCTCCAACAGCCTCGACACTCTCGCGATGAACTACAAGCAGGGTTACAAGGCTCTCCTGTACACGCTGGACATCATGAGGATGATCAACGCGTTCAGAACAGACCTCGAATATCTCGAAAAGGGAACAAAGGCTTAGGTTCCCTGCTGACGGCGCCGGACGTGCAGATAGTCATGTCGGGCAGGACGGTATGACAGCATATCCGCGTTCGGCGCTCTGCCAATCACAGCTCCGGGAAACCGGAGCTTTTTTGTTGCGGTTTTACTGTAAAGATAATGGTATACTAAACATATGAACAGCATAAAGAAATACATTTCCATACTTATATCTGCGGTGATGCTTCTGTCGTTTACGGCCTGCGGGGCTAAGCCGGCAAAGACAGAACCCGCGGCGCCCGCTCCGGCGATCACGCAGGGTGAGGTGCCGGAGCTGTCCACCACGGAGGAGCAGGTGCCCATAAGCCGCACGGTCGCGTATATTCCGCTGGACGACAGGCCGAGCAATTACGGCTGCATGTCATACCGCGCGCAGGCGCTGGGTTACGGTATCGTAATGCCGGACGAAGATCTGTTTATCAACCGGCTTGACGGGCAGCCCGCCAATTCCGCCGGGACCCTGTGCGGCCAGCGGGAAAAGCTTTTCCAATGGCTTCTGGAGCAGGAGGAGAAGGGCTGCGATTATTATATTATTTCGCTCGACATGCTGCTCTCCGGCGGTCTTGTTAATTCCCGGTCGCTGAGCTCCGACTGGAACTTTGTATTTTCCGATGATTTTTACGATACGCCTGCGGGCAGGGCGTTTGAAGAAAGCGCCGGGCAGAGCAGGGAAGAGGGATACCGGGAAATGCAGATACTGCAGTACCTGTTTGACTGTCTCGGCTCCGATCCGGACAATCACGTCTGGCTGCTGGATACCGTCATGCGGCTGGCTCCGACTGTGGGCTATCCTACGGACCGCGGGCATGTCTGGACGATGGAGGAATACAACAGCGTCAGGTCTTACTACGCGCAGCCGCGCCTGCTCCCGGAGGACCCCGGCCGGGCTTTCCCGCCGGATTATTACGATATCGGGGAAGACGGGAATGAGCTGGACAAGAGCGCGTATGTTAAGGATCCCGGCCTGCTGACTCTCTGCAACCGGGCAAGGAGCCGCAAATTCCTTCTCAGCGACGCTCTGCTTTACTTTGCTTCGCTGGACGAAGCCGGAGTCTTTAACGTCCTCTTCGGCATCGACGATTCCGCCAACGAAAACTGCGTGCAGACCGGCGAGATCGGCTATATATGTTCCAGGCTCCGCGCCCGGGACGCGCTGCTTTCCGGCGTTGACGACATGGGATACAAGGCGATAGCCCGCATGTTCCTCGACGACATCGGCTGGGATCAGACCGCTGTGCGCATAGCGTACTTCGGCGGGGCTGAGGATGAGCCCGCCAGCCCGTTCGACTATAAGAGCCTGGACCAGACCATGGAAGAGATAACGGAGTTCTTCAGGATCAGCCCGAATCCGCAATGGTCTTCCGCGGAGGGCGAATTCGACATATTTGTCCTGACCCATCCATCCGAGAGCATTAAGGAAGACGCCGAAGCAAAGGCTGAAGCCGTGGATGAGCTTATAAACGCGGTCAACAGCAGCCTTGAGAAAGGCCTTCCGACCGTCCTCATCGACGCGTCCAACCAGGGCTACGATAACTTCCCGCAATGCCTTGCGGAGAGAGTGCCGCAGCTCGGCAAACTGCTGGCCTATTCAGGGCGTCTGGACCTGGCAAACCTTCTCGGCACATCCTTGAGCTACGCGGCTTCCCGTTACGCGTTCCTGCAGACCGGCGGATCTACGGAGCTGACGGACGAAGCCCATATGCGGGTCATCGCGGATGTGCTGATCAGCGACATCTGCTACCGCAATTCGCTGCGCTATTCAATGGACAGCTACGTTAAAAACGAGCTCGGCGGGGATTACAACAACTTCTGCGCGCCTAAGATCGACATTGAAAAGGCGGTCAATTACGGCGCCGCGAACATTGAGCAGCTTTCATCCCCGCTGATAGGAGCGCTGCAGGGCTGCAGCTTTGTCCGGGACCTGGATCCATACACGGAAGCGCCGTGGAAGCCTTTCAGACTCACAGCTTTCCGCTTCCCCTGGTACCGGACATTCGAGTGCAGTTTCGGAATTTCCTTTCAATGACTGCATATTGTATTCCTGCTGTTCCGTACTTAACGCCGAGCCCGAGATCCGCAAGGTAGCCGGGTTCCATATGAGAGGAAGCATATAAAATATTTTGCTTTAAAATGAGGAAACGGCTTGAAAAGAGTCGTTTCCTCTGATATTATAATCCCGTTTTTGACACATTCATAGAGTAATAATAGCCGCAGCCCTAGTAATATCAAGGGCTTGCGGCTATTGTATTTTCTTCGTGAAATGCGTATATGTTTGTGCTGTAAATATTTTTAACAGTTTTGTCTAAATACCTTTAGATCTGCGATATATCCCAGCCATCGACTTCGAGGTGATTAGTTCATAGTCGGTCCTGAAGCCTGCATTCTCGTGAAGTGCGTCTGTAAGCTCAGTCCTTGTGTACGCAGGAATATAACCGTCTTTCCCAACTTTTCGCATCTGCATCCCTTTTAATGTCTTAATGATCTCATCGTTAGTATACTTTTCACCAAGCTGTTTCTTTAGTATCTTGAATAGCATCAACGCCATGAAGCAGGTAAGGAAATGAGCTTTGATCCTGTCATCTCGTTGCAGGAATACAGGCCTCGCCTCAAACTCGCTCTTCATTATCCTGAAAGATTCTTCGATCTCCCATCTGTCATGGTTTATCCGTACTATCTCTTGCGGGCCGTCATCAAGGTTCGTGCAGACCGCGTAGAATCCATCGTATCTGGTCTCTCTGGCGATGAGGTCTTCGTCGAGCTGTATATGTGTTTTTTCCGCTATCTCACCGTCTGCCGTCACCGCGGTGCTTTTGATGAACCTCTTTGCGTCATTAGGGGATGTCGTTTTTATGGATGAGGGTGATTCCATGTATTTGACGGCTCTTTGCAATTGCCTTTGCCGTATCTGCTGCTGGTAGGCCTTGTATTTCAGCGAATATGTGACGATCAGCGTCTGGTCGAAAGCGATGTCATGCTCCTCGTCCCAAGCTTCTATGTACATCTGTTTGTAGAAGGTCTTAGCTCTGTTCTCCTCTGTATCTTCAAGCGTGGATATGTCGATGAGTTCGCTGCTGCCATAGCACTTCCAGCCTTTGGGGTCCAGGCACCAGTCCTGACGATCCTTTTTCATCGACTTGATCGACTGGGTCGTTATGAAGCTGCGCTGCCCGTAATTATTGAATCTCCTGTTTGCTTCTGATGAGAGGCCGGCATCGGTGCATACGACAAACTTCGAAAGTTCGAAGTCTTTCATGATCTGCAGTTCCAAAGGTTTGAGCGAGAGCTGCTCGTTCTGGTTGCCGCTGTTTATGCAAAATGCCAAAGGGAAGCCTGACTTATCCATGAACAGGCCCATCTGGACTATGGGGCTTGGTCGGTGCTCTTTGCTTGGACCATACTGCCTTAGGCCTGATTCCTGTTCTGTCTCGAAAAAGTAGTTCGTGCAATCATAGAAGAGGACCCCGGTGCTCCTCTTGACGAGCTTCCTCGACCTTTTGTACAGCTCTGCCTGTATCTGATCCGAATGGTCTGAAAGGACGCTCAATGCCCTGTATACATGATGCAGCTCGAACGATGGCTGCTCCAGAAGTCCTTTTGATTGCTCATAACATGAAAGTTTGGAGGAAGGATAGAGCACCCTGCCATATATTAGACGTGAGAGGATCCCATCCAGATCATATTCGAACGAGCTCGTCTTTTGTATCTTCCTGCAGACTGATGGGAGACCAAGGTCATGATATATCTTCTGAAGGAAAAGGTAGCCCGCGTTAAAGGACAATTGCTCATCATGGTCGATGATCCTGTCTGTCTGGAACGGGATCAATACTTTGTGATCCTTTGATGACTCTTGCGCATTGAGTTTGTCGATGTATTCTTCAGCCCATTGGTCAGCATTTGAGACTCCGTATTTTAGCTTGATCTCGCTTTCATGACCAAGGTTCTCAACGATCTCTGTACTGCGTTTACCATCACGGCGTACATCGCGTATGACATGGTATGTGGGGTCTTTAGACCGGCCTTTCATTAGACGCATAGTGGGATCCTCCTCAAGATACTGTGTTCGTAAGGATATTATACCACTATATACGCATATACGCAATACGTAATATTGATATTTGCGTAAAAAAATAGCCATTGCAAGGCTTTTCGGGTTTCATGGTGTCAAACTTCCGCGGATTACTTGATTGGTTTAACAGATCAGATACAAAGCCATAAGAAAGACAACGCGTTTATGCTGAATGAAGACGATAAGATTTCTTTACAGGAATATGAATCATTTTTACTCTGGAAAAAGAAACATTCTAAATAGTTATTTTTATTGAATTAAAGCTATAATATAAACAAAAACGGAGTCATTTGACTCCGTTTTGCGTAATTATCGATGTTTGTTTTTACATCCCGCTGAATTCCGCTTTGTTCTTTCCGAAATGCAGCTCCTTCATGCCTTCGACTTCGTCGCAGATCGGCTTGAGCTTGCAGCTTCC
>JAFYFK010000251.1 GCA_017543805.1 Bacillota bacterium
ATACTTAAAGACTCCAGCACCGCTGGAAGATAGGAGATAAATATGTCAGATATCAGACCCGAAAGCATGGAGCGCATCACCACTCCGGAGCTGGCAAAAGCTCTTATCGACGAACAGCTGGAGGCTAGAAACAAACAGGTCGGTCCTGACGGACAGGTTCTGCTGGCCCTTTCCGGCGGCGTTGATTCGTCTGTATGCGCGGCGCTCATTTCCAAGGCGATCGGCAAGCGCCTCACCTGCGTGCATGTAAACCACGGCCTTCTCCGCAAGGGAGAGCCGGAGCAGGTCTGCAAGGTGTTCGGCGAGCAGTTCGACCTCAACCTGATATATGTCGACGCGGTCGACCGTTTCCTTGACGCTCTCGCGGGCGTTTCCGACCCGGAGACCAAGCGCAAGATAATCGGCGGCATCTTCATCGACGTTTTCGCTGAAGAAGCCCGCAAGCTTTCCGGCATCAGGTTCCTCGGCCAGGGCACCATATATCCTGACATACTCGAATCCAAAGACGGCATAAAGGCCCACCACAACGTCGGCGGCCTCCCCGAAGATATGAAGGACTTTGAGCTCGTAGAGCCCGTAAAGCTCCTCTACAAGGACGAAGTCCGCGTAGTCGGAAAAGCGCTCGGCCTTCCCGACAATATGGTCTACAGACAGCCGTTCCCCGGACCCGGCCTGGGAGTCCGCTGCGTAGGCGCCATCACCCGTGACCGCCTCGAGGCAGTCCGCGAATCCGACGCGATCCTCCGCGAGGAGTTCGCCAAGGCAGGCCTTGAGGGCAAGGTATGGCAGTACTTTACCGTCGTTCCGGACTTCAAGTCCACCGGCATCAAGAACGGCAAGCGCACCTTCGACTGGCCCTGCATCATCCGCGCCATCAACACAACGGACGTTGTGGAAGTCACTGTAGAGCATCTGCCCGCTGATCTGATCGACCGCCTGGTCACCCGCATCACCACAGAGGTCCCCGGCATCAACCGCGTCCTCTACGACTACACACCCAAGCCCCCCGCGACGGTGGAATACGAATAACACGCAGACCGGCATTCCCGCAGGCTTCAGAAACTTATCTGAGGCCTGCTTTTTTATGTTCGTATATAATGATAATAATTCAGTTTCCTTCGTTTTCCGTTGCTTCGGCCTTGTAATCGGAACGCCGGTGACGGATAATAATATTATGAGGACTATCATTTTTTACGGGGATTCGAATACTTACGGCTACGATCCGGCAGGGTACTTCGGCGGGCGCTACCCCGAGGGCGTCATCTGGACGTCGCTCGTGCAGAAAGCGCTCGGCGACGGCTGGAAGGTCGTAAACCGGGGCATGAACGGCCGCCAGATCCCTTACGGGGACATCGGTTTTGCTTATGCGGAGACGCTGCTCAAAGGGCTTAAAAAGACGGACATTTTTGCCGTGATGCTCGGCACCAATGACATCCTCATGACCGACAGGCCGGACGCCGGAGCTGCCGTCATCAAGATGGACATGTTCCTGGAATGGCTGACGGCGCGTCACCCGGCGGAAAGCGTCCTGCTTATTGCTCCGCCGCAGGTCGGGAGGGAAAACGAGCCGGACGCGATGTACCGGAAATACCGGGAAGAAGTCAAAAAAATGAACGCCGGCTTTGCGCAGCTTGCGCGGCAGTACGGCGTACGGTTTGTGGATTCTTCGGCCTGGGATCCGGAGCTCGCGTTCGACCTGGACCATCTGTCCGAGAACGGTCACAGGACATTTGCGGAAAAAATGACAGAATATATGAAAGGGGAATACAATGGGACCTTTTGATCTAAACGGCGACGGAAAGACCGATTTCTTTGAATTTCTGATCGGCAGCGGCATGATAACCGAGGTCATCGAGGACGAGGAGCGCCGCTCCGCGTCGAACATCCCTGACGACGATGATGACGATTCCTCGGACTATTAGTAATGTTTAAAAACTATGCTCGTTAAACAGCGCCAGGAGTCCATCCTGAAGCACCTTTGAGCAGTTGATATTAAGCTTGTCTGCAAGGCGCGCCATCCAGGCAGGCAGGGAGACGTTTTTTCGCACAGCGCGCGTTTCCGTGTTGGCCCGGTAAAGGATCGTATCGGCCTCTATAAGTGTCATTAGAGCATTCGTGGCAATTTCAATATCCTTCTGAGGCGTCGCTGTCGGGACAGCCAGCCCTTCGTCTTCCGCTACGACCAGCCAGCCGTTTGCCGCGTCGGTGATCTGCGCGATCGCATCGTGAATATCCCTGCCACTTGTCACGCAGCCCTTAAGATCCGGGACGCGGGCATAATAACCACTCCCGTCTTCGATCTTCTCCAAAACAGCTGTGTAATAGTATTTCATTTCTGAATGTTCTCCGTTGCAGATTTAATTTCGCTTAAGTGTGTATCCATTCGCACGCAGTTGAAGAATTGCTTTTCTTCTTGGTGACATATATCCTCCTAAATAATACACAATATTGTGTAAAATTGCAACATTGAATTAGAGAATCGCATGCCACTATTATATATAAATTACCATAAAAAGGAAATGTAAATTTGAGGCAAATCGTGATTATTGTTATACTCCAAACACTTTCCATTGTTATAAATAAATAAGAAAGATATAATTTAAATAGCCAAAAGTTAACGAACTACGTATAAACCTATAGAAAATGCAAGGAGGGACTGTCATGGATAAAGAAAATCTGAAAGAAAAAGCCATTCAGGACAAGGATATCAAAGAGCTGGGAGATGAAGATCTTGAGAAGGTCGCCGGCGGTGTGGTGGAAGAGGACGAATATTATTACCAGGGCGCTCCGGATGACTAGGATTATGAAAAAGCTTACGGCGGTTTTAGTACTTATTCTTATAATAACAGCGGCGACGGCAGCGGCATTTGCCGGATCTGTGCCGTTTACAGACGTAAGCGAGACGGAGCCTTACTACGACGCGGTCGTCTGGGCGTACGAAAACAACGTCACAAAGGGTACCACAAAAGAACTGTTCTCGCCCGAAACCACCTGCACAAGAGGGCAGGTGGTGACTTTCCTGTGGAACGCGAACGGCAGGCCGGAAGTGCAGACGGAGAATCCGTTCAAGGATATCTCTGGCGGCAGGTATTATTACAAAGCCGTGCTCTGGGCATACACCAAAGGGATAGTGGCGGGAACGTCCGCGGACATGTTCAGCCCGGACAAAACATGCACCAAAGAGCAGATAATCACATTTTTGTGGAGAAGTCTCGGCAGGCCGGCGAGCAGTCCTGACACAGTCACGGACTGCAGCAATTACGCAAAGAGCGCGGTCGCGTTCCTGCAGGAGCAGGGGATCGCAAGCAACATCAAAGGCACCGAGGACTGCCCGAGGGCAGACATCGTATATTACATCTACAAATGCAAGGATATTAAGCTCCACAGGCCAGGAGACGTGACGGTCAAAGGCCCCGACGAGGGCTCGTCCAGGTCGATCGGCTGCACAGACTGCGGTTACGGCATAGAGTGCACCTTTGCCAAAACATACGAGCCCGCTGACGGCACGCCGGCCCTGCTCAACGCGGCTTACGGCGAATACTTTATATTTGTGAACGGGGACTTCTGGCCGGCTACGGTAACTGACGGCAGGGTATATGTTTTCTGCGATGACCTCGGACCGGTAAATATGCCGCTGTACAGCCCGGAGTACATACTGTACCACTGGGTCGACAACTGTGATCCGCAGA
>JAFYFK010000252.1 GCA_017543805.1 Bacillota bacterium
AACAGCCTGCCTATGGCCTTGCTGCGCTTATAATCCGGCAGCGCGGTAATATCCCTTCCGTCGAGGACAATGCTGCCGCAGTCCACGGGAAAAGTCCCTGCGACCGCGTTGAGGAGCGTGCTCTTGCCCGCTCCGTTGGAACCGAGAACGGTCACGAAATCGCCTTTTTCAAGTTCCAGGTTTATATTGCTGAGCGCCTTCTTTTCGTTGACAGTGCCCGGCGCGAAGGTCTTGGAAACACTGCTGATCTTAAGCATCCGCTTTGCCTCCCTTCCCCGCGCTCTTGTAGCCTCTCTCCGCGTTTTTCTTTATATACGGGATCGCTATCGCGAGCGCCACGATGACCGCGGAGATAAGCTTGAGCGCTTCCGCAGGCATATGCATGCGAAGAGCCAGAGCGATAATGAAGCGGTAAAGTATGCTTCCGAGCACCGCCCCGACTGCCTTGGACGCGATGCCTCCGCGTCCGAAAAGCGTCTCTCCGATTATCAGCGAAGCGAGGCCTATTACGACCATTCCGGTGCCGAGGTTTATGTCCGCTGTTTTCTGGTACTGCGCAAGAAGCGCCCCGGAAAGCGCCGTGCAGGCGTTTGCCATGCAGAGACCCACGGTGACGGTAAATGCGGTATTAATCGAGCTTGCGCGGACCATGTCCGGGTTGTCGCCGGTGGCTCTGATGCAGAGCCCTGTCTGGGTCTTGAGGAAAAAGACCAGAAAAGCGCATACAGCGCAGGCAATCAAAGCGGCTGTGACCAGCTTGCCTGCAGTCTTTCCAAAGAAGTCGGACGCCATGCTGAAAAGAGTCACGGTCTTAAGCATATTGACGTTGGCCGAAAAGCCCATGACCATCAGGTTTATCGTATACAGCCCGGTGTTCGTGATGATCCCGGCAAGTATCGACGGCACGCCGAGTTTTGTCTGAAGCGCGGCGGTAATAAAGCCCGCGCAGGAGCCGGCGATCATGGCGCAGACTATGCCGAGCAGCGGATGCCCCGCCACCGCCATAACGGCCGATACGGCGCATCCGAGTGTGAACGCGCCGTCGGTCGTAAGATCCGCTATATTGAGTATTTTATAGCTCAGGAACAGCGCCAGCGCGACGAGCGCGTATATAAAGCCCAGTTCCAGAGCGTTTGTGATTATTCCGATGGATAACATTGTTTTATTCTGCTGTCACTTCGACAACGGTCTTGCCTAGGCTGTCGTAGATGCCGGAGTCGATGCCGAGCTGACCGGCAACGTCGATGTTTACTGTTATGATATCGCCGTCCATGATGTGGTAATCGCCGACTGCCCCGCCGAGAAGTATGTCGACGCACATGTCGCCGGTGTAGGTGCCGAGGTTGGTGTAATTGACGCCACAGGTAGCGAAAGCGCCCTGGGCTACGAAGGAATCAGCGCCTGCAAAATGCGGAACGCCTGCTTCGTTGAGTATCTCCGCTACCGGCGCGGCCGCTGCCATTACGACGTTGTCGGTCGGGGTGAACACAGCGTCGCAGTCCGCCGCGAGAGAGCTTGCCGCAGCGAGTATCTCGTCCGTGGTGTTTCCGGTGGCTTCAACATATTTGACCCCGGCCTTGTCGAGATACGCCTTGGCTTGGGCTATCGGAGTCGCGGAGTTGACCTCGCTCTTGGAATATAGCAGGCCGACAGTCTTCGCGTCCGGCTTTGCCATAAAGAGCATCTCCATCATGGCCTCTGTATTGAGCATATCGGAGGTTCCGGTCACGTTTCCGAGCCCGGCGAGTCCGGCGTCTTCAGGATTGGAGATAGCCGCGAATATCACCGGGATGTCCGTGTCTTCGGTGCTGCTCGCCATTATCTGCGCCGCGAGAGTGGCAATCGGGATGACCGCGTCGTACTTGTCTGAGACTACCTGGGTCCCGATCTGAGTCAGCACGCTGCCGTCGTTCTGGCCGCTGAATTCCTCGTATGTGATCGTTACGCCTTCGGCCGCCGCTCTCTTGTCGATCTCAGCTTCTATCGCGAAACGTATCTCGTCGAGCGACGCGTGGTCGAGCTGCTGCACTATGGCTACGCGGTAGCTTGCGGGTTCCGCCGCGGGTTCCGCTGTCTGTGCCGGGGCTGCCGGCGCCGGAGCACTGCTTCCGGTCTCCGTTCCGCATCCCGCTGCAAGGCTTAAGCAAAGGATCATGCTCATAACTGCTGCTAAAAACTTCTTCATTTTTTTTCTTCCTTTCCGGCTTCTGCAAAGAGACGGGGAACTTATAAAAAAATGTCCTCGCTCCCTTACGGGAACAAGGACAGAAATTTCTGCGGTACCACCTTGTTTGCCTGTTTCCAGGCCGCCTCTGCAGAGTGCCAACACACTCCCCGCCCAATAACGCCGGCGACGCGTCGGAAGCTACTCGGTTGCCCTTTCACCCCGCCCTCCGCGGTCCATTTGCTGCCCCGCTCTTCGCTCCGCTCTCAGCCTCCGGAACTCTCTGTGGATGCGCTTTGCAGTTTGATCTCCGCTTCTACGGTTTAACTAATTAAATTATGGTCATTATGCACGCATCATAAAAACTTGTCAAGAACAAAATTCAACAAATGTTATTAAGCGTCCTTCTTTGCCTCGGCTTCGGCCTTGCGTTTTGCGGCCTCCTCTTCTTCCAGCACGCGGTACGCGACCTTGCCCACGAGAGTCTTGGGGAGCTCGTCGCGGAACTCGATATCCTTGGGCATGGCGTATTTCGCGATATGCCTCGACGCGTAGGCGAGGATCTTGTCCTTTGTCTCCTGGTTTGCGGGAACGCCGGGCTTGAGGGTCACGAAGACCTTTACGCGTTGCATCCTGTAGGAATCCGGAACGCCGATGACGCAGCTCATCTGCACGAGCTCGTTGGCGTCGAAGATGTTCTCCAGCTGAGCCGGATAGATATTGTAGCCGGAGCTTACTATCATGCGCTTGCTGCGTCCGCGGAAGTAGACGAAGCCCTCGTTATCCATATAGCCCAGGTCTCCCGTGTAGACCCAGGTGCAGCCGTCGGCGTGGGTGCGCAG
>JAFYFK010000031.1 GCA_017543805.1 Bacillota bacterium
CAGGAGACCGAGATGGGCAACCTCTACGCGGACGCGCTCGCCTGGGAGGCCAGCTACGACCTGATGATCCTCGGCTCCGGCAGCATACGCAAAAAGGAGATGGGTCCGATCGTCGAGTATCAGGATCTGATGGAGAACACTCCCTTCGACGACGAACTCCATATGCTCGAGGTCACAGGCGCGCAGCTCCGCCGCATGGTGCAGTACGTTATGCGCGACGAGGCCTGGGAGGGTCACACCGAATTCTACCAGTACTCGACAGGCTTCCATGTCCGCTACAACAAGACCACAAAGCAGATCGAGGAGCTTACATTCCACGGCGAGGACGTCACGGACGACATGCGCATAAAGATCGGTCTTCAGGACTATCACTACAAGAACTTCGATGAGTTCTTCAACGTGCCGCTGGAGGAAGTCAAGGCGAATATGAGGCCGAGAGTCGTAGCCACATCGGTCAACAACATATTCGAGGAATACTTTGCCACCAACGACGCTCTGGATGCCCACGTAGAGGGCAGGATAGAGATAGTCGAATAACGCCGGTATCTGCTTCAATACATAAAAACAGTAAAAGCCCTTCATTGACGAAGGGCTTTTTATATTGGAGGAAAGAATTTTTAAACTGTTTTGCCGACTGTTTTTATGCTTTGCCTTCCTTGATCTTTTCCCATCTGGTCACGCAGAGGCTGCACGCGATGTCGCCCGTTACGTTGAGGCAGGTGCGGCCCATGTCGAAGAGGCGGTCTACGCCGTAGATTATCATGATCATGTCTACGGGGATGCCCATCGCGGTGAGTACCATTGCCAGCATGATCATGCCTGCGCCGGATACGCCCGCGGTGCCGATGGAAGCGAGAGTTGCGGTGATTACGATGGTCACCATCTGGCCGAGGCTGAGCTGGATGCCGCAGCAGGTGGCGAGGAATACGGTGGCTACGCACTGATAGATAGCGGTGCCGTCCATATTGACCGTTGCGCCGAGGGGCAGAACGAAGGCTGCGATGTCTTCGTCAGCTCCGAGCGAGGAAGCGCTCTCCTTGGATACCGGAAGGGTAGCCGCGGAGGAGGTGGAGGTGAACGCGAAGATCATTGCCGGGGAAGCCTTCTTGAAGAAGTCTATGGGGCTGTGGCCCGCGAACACTTTTACGGACAGGGAGTAAACGAGCACTGCGTGGAGTATGTAGGCGATGTATGCGCAGAGCAGTACCAGCGCCAGATCTCCGATGATGCTCGCGCCCTGGGTCGCTACGACCCATGCCATCATCGTGAATACGCCGATGGGGGAGAGCTTGATGACGAAGGTCATGAGGTTCTCGACTACGGAATAGAGCGAGGAGAGCAGGGTCTTTGCCGGGCCGGCTTTTTCGCCCGCAGCGAGGATGGATCCGCCGATGAGCAGGGCGATAACGATTACCTGAAGCATATTAGCGGTGCGGAAGGACTCCCACATATTGCTCGGGAATATTCCGACCAGGGTATCCATAAACTTTGCGGAGGTATTTCCGGTCCATTCGGCTCCTTCTTCGAGAGCCAGCGTCGGGAAGAGGCCTGCGCCGTTGAAGATGTTTGCGAATACAAGACCGATGATGCAGGCGATGGCGGTGGTGCAGAGGAAGTAAGCGATGGTCTTCCAGCCGACCGAACCGATCTTCTTCATGTCTCCCATGGAGACGATGCCGTCGATCATCGAGAGCAGCACTACCGGAACTACGATAAACTTCAGCAGGTTGATGAAGATGGTTCCGAAGGGCTTAAGATAGTTTGCGGTAAAGTCCGCCTGTCCTGTTGCTGAACAGATGAGTCCGACTACGACGCCCAGGATGAGCGCGATAAGTATCTGAGTCGGCAGTGAAAGCTTTTTCTTTTCCATTTGAATGACTCCTTAAATAATAACTTTAATGAATGATAAGAAAAATGATATAGGAAGTATACGTCAAATCGAATAATAAATCAAGAGCAAATTTGAAGTTTTTAAAATTTCTTTTGATGGCCGGGAGTACACAAGACGTGGTATAATTAATTCTCACGAAGAGCAATATCTAGTTAAATAATAGAAGTTAATCATGGCATTTACACACCTGCATGTTCATACCGAATACAGCCTTCTGGACGGCGCCGCGCGCGTAGACAAGCTCGTCAAACGCGCAAAAGAGCTTGGAATGGAGTCGCTTGCCATAACCGACCACGGCGTAATGTTCGGCGCGGTCAAGTTTTATGACGAGTGCAAAAAACAGGGCATAAAGGCGCTCATAGGCTGCGAGGTCTATGTTGCCGCGCGCACGCGCTTTGACCGCGACCCGGCCTACGACCGCAACTCCAACCACCTTGTGCTCATCGCCAAGGACGACGTAGGTTACGGCAATCTTATCAAACTCGTCTCCATCGCGTATAAGGACGGCTTTTACTATAAACCGAGGATCGACAGGGAACTCCTCGAGAAGTATCACGAGGGCATCATCGCTCTTTCCGCCTGCATAGCCGGGACCGTTCCGCAGTACCTGCTGAACGACGACTATGAGGGCGCAAAAAGGGAAGCGCTCTGGATGAAGGGCCTCTTCGGGGACGATTATTATCTGGAGATGCAGAATCAGCTGCTGCCGGAAGAGGAAAAATATAACGCCGGTCTTAAAAAACTCTCAAAAGAGCTCGGTATAAAGCTGGTCGCGACCAACGACAGTCATTATATATATAAGGAAGACGCGCCCGCGCACGACGTGCTGCTTTGCATAGGCACAAAGAGCAGCCTGAGCGAGCCGGAGCGCATGCGCTTCCCCAACGCGGAGTTCTATCTGAAGTCCGAAGAAGAGATGCGGGCGCTGTTCCCTGACTGCCAGGAGGCTATAGACAATACCCAGGAGATCGTGGACAAGTGCAGCTTCGGATTTGTATACGGCAAGTATCACATCCCGACGAGCCAGATACCGGAAGGCTTTACCGAGGAGAGCTATTTTGAGCATCTCTGCCGTGAAGGCCTCAAGAAGCGTTACGGCGAGGACGCCCCGAAGGATCTCTGGGACCGCCTCGACTACGAGATGGAGACCATAGAAAAGCTCGGTTATGTAGGATATTTCCTTATAGTCTGGGACTACATCAATTTCGCGAAATCCCATGGCATCGCGGTCGGCCCGGGCAGAGGCTCGGCGGCAGGCTCCATCGTCGCGTATTCGATGGCTATAACGGACATCGACCCGATCCGTTTCGGCCTGATATTCGAGCGCTTCCTCAACAAGGAACGCGTTTCCATGCCGGATATCGACGTCGACTTCTGCATCGAGCGCAGGGGCGAGGTCATAGATTACGTAAAGGAAAAATACGGTGTCGACAACGTGTCGCAGATATCGACCTTCGGTACCCTCAAGGCCAGGGCTGTGTTTAAGGACGTGGCCAAGGTAATGGATCTGCCGTTCTCCCGCTCCCTCGAGATATCCAAGATGATCCCGGAGGATCTTAAGATCACTCTGGACAAGGCACTGGCCGAAAGCCCGGATTTCCGCAAGGTATACGACGAGGATCCGCTCATCAAGAACATAGTGGATACCGCCAAGGTCCTGGAGGGCCTGGCGCGCCACGCCTCGACTCACGCCGCGGGCGTAGTCATAGCGCCTGCCCCGGTAGACGACTTTGTTCCTCTGGTAATGTCCGACCGAGGCCTTGCGACACAGTTTACGATGACGGAGATAGAGCACCTGGGCCTGCTCAAGATGGACTTCCTGGGCTTGAGGAACCTCACAGCCATGAGGGACTGCCTCCGGCTTATCAAAGAAAGCACCGGCGAGGATATAGACCTCGACCATATAGATTACGACGATCCGGATGTATATAAGCTGATAGCGAGCGGAAACACCGTCGGCATATTCCAGTTAGAATCCGGGGGCATGACGAGGTTCATGACCGACCTGGGCCCGACCTGCCTGGAATACCTTACGGCAGGCATCTCGCTGTACCGCCCGGGTCCGATGGATTCCATACCGACCTACGTCGAGTGCAAAAAGAATCCGCAGAAGATCAAATACATTACCCCTGAGCTGGAGGAGATCCTTGCGCCTACTTACGGCTGCATCGTTTACCAGGAGCAGGTAATGGACATCGTCCGAAAGCTGGGCGGGTATTCCTATGGCCGCGCTGACCTTGTGCGCCGCGCCATGTCCAAGAAAAAGGCCGACGACATGGCCCGCGAGCGCCAGTTCTTTGTCCACGGCAAGGACAACGATGACGGCACGGTCGACGTTATGGGCTGCATACGCAACGGAATCTCAGAGGACGCCGCCAACACCATATTCGACGAAATGACCAGCTTTGCCGCGTACGCGTTCAACAAATCCCACGCGGCGGCCTACGCTGTGGTCGCTTACCAGACCGCATGGCTCAAGTGCCATTATCCGGCGCAGTTCATGGCTTCCCTGATGACTTACCCGGCCGACACCAACGCTGTCGCGGGGCTGATCCGCAACGCCGCGGAGATGGGAATAGACACGCTTCCGCCGGACGTCACAAAGAGCGACAAGCATTTTTCTACCGAGAACGGAAAGATACGCTACGGCCTGCTGGGCGTCAAGCACGTCGGCGACGGAATGGTCGACGAGATACTGCGCGCCCGCAAAGAGAAAATGCCCGCTGATTTCTTTGAATTCGTGGACGGACTGGATATACACAACGTCAACAGGACCGCTCTGGAAAGCCTGGTAAAGGCCGGAGCGGCGGACTGCTTTGAGGGCAACAAGGCTCAGAAGCTTGCGGTGCTGGGCGACCTTATCGACAGCGCGCAGAGCGAGGCCAAGGCCAATCTCAGCGGACAGATATCGCTCTTCTCCATGGCCGGGCTCGAGGACGCGGTCAAGATAGAGCATCACTTCCCGCCGGTCAATGAGTTCGACAAAAAAGACCTGCTCGCGATGGAAAAGGAGATGCTCGGCATTTACCTGACGGGCCATCCGCTCCACGATTACACGGCAAGGATAAAAGATATCGTCGACATGGACACCGAGCGTCTTCACAATCTTGAGGACAACCCGGAGGTGAAAGACGGAAAGGTCGTCACCATGGCGGGGCTCATTACCTCTGTCAAGAAGATGACGACAAAAAAGGGTCAGATGATGGCCTTTATGACGCTCGAGGATCTCTACGGGAGCCTCGAGGTGGTCGTGTTCCCAAAGACCTTTGAGACCGACAGGCAGAACATCGACGTGGACAACGTTGTCGTCATGCGCGGAAAACTGGACCTCAAGGAAGAGGACAACCCCAAAGTCCTCGCCGACAGGGTCGTGTTCATCGAGGACTACAACGGCTCGATGAAGAGCACAAATCAGGCGGCGACCATACAGGCCGAGCGCGCTGCCGAGCAGATGATGGTCAAAATAGTCATACCGGAGCGCTACGGCGAATTCGACGGGCTTAACCGTTTCAAGGAGATCGCCAGGACATACCGCGGCGATACGCCCGTCGCGCTGCTGGTCAGCGCCACCGGAAAGAAATACAAGCTCGACTACGACCTGTGGATCGAGCCGAGCGACGAGTTCTACTCCGAGGTCTTCAGATCCTTCGGAAAGGACTGCCTGAGGTGATCCGTGGAAAACGACATCGGCAGCATAAAGGCTGAGATAAACCGGCTCATAAATCAATATACGAGCATTTCCGGAAGGATAAAGTCAGAAAAGAACGCTTATCTTAAGGCTATGGAGACAGCGCCGGCGGACGAAGAAAAGAATCCGGTGCTGTTTTCGCTTGTTCAGGAGAAGCAACTGGAAGGCGTGACTGTGCCGGACGATCTTTCCAAGCGCGACCGCTCGGAGTACAGGAAACGGCTTAATTATACTTTCCAGTCCAGAGCCGCCGAGGAGCGGAGCGCTGTCAAGCAGGAGCTTCGCGACCGCTGCGCGGAGTTTATTGAGGCGATCGACTACAACAGGCAGATAGAACTGTACAGCGGCCTTATCGACAGCGACATGGACGCTGCCATGGAAACGTATTTTGAAAAGCTGCGTCTTGCCAGTTTTTCGTACAATACGGTGGACGCGGAGACCCTCGGGCGGTATCTCGACCACCTTACCGAGGGTGGAGACAGCCTTTCCGAGAAATGCGTAAAGCATCTTGTCTTCGGCGGAAACCCGCCGCTCAACCACATAATCCGGATCATCAACAGCCAGACCACTCCGGAGCTCCACGACGCCGCGGTCCTGCTTAAGCGCGCCAGGGACAAGGCCAGCGTCAACGTGCAGGCGCTTATTAAGAGCCATATAAACGATCCGGATCACTGCTGTTTTTCCAACGCGTACCGCGTGGGGCAGAAGTACACTCTGAGGTATGTGCTGGAGCTGCTTAAGCGCAATCCGTATTTTACCGCCGCTGCAGAGGATTACATCCGCAATTTTGAGACGGAGATACGCGTCAGGAACGGCCTTCTGGACGCCATCCCGGCGACGTATCCGGAGCTGTTTCCCCTCGCCCGCAGCATGATGAGGCATTTTGTGCTGCACATCGGGCCGACCAACAGCGGAAAGAGCTACGACGCGGTAAACGCGCTCAAGGAGGCGGAGACCGGCATCTATCTTGCGCCGCTCAGGCTGCTGGCTTTCGAGAAATTCGAGGAGCTCAACATGGACGGATATCCCTGCACGCTCAAGACCGGCGAGGAGGAGATAGGAATACCGTTCGCCAACCTGCAGTCCTCGACTATTGAAATACTCGATTTTACGAAAAAATACGACGTCGCGGTCATAGACGAAGGGCAGATGATAGCGGACGGACAGCGCGGCAGCGCCTGGACCTTCGCCCTGCTCGGCGTGCGCGCTGACGTGGTGCATGTCTGTCTTGCGCCTGAGGCTGAGGACACGATAAAGTCCATCATAACGGCCTGCGGGGACAGCTATGAGGTCGTGCGCCACAAGAGGCTGGTGCCGCTCAAGTTCGAAAACGATTCGCCCGTCGAATTCCCGAACAAGGTCGAGCGGGGGACCGCGTTCATAGTGTTTTCCAGAAAGGCCGTCCACGCGGCCGCCGCCGAGCTGCAGCGCCGCGGCTTCAAGTGCAGCGTCATATACGGCGCCCTGCCTTACGATGTGCGCCGCAACGAGGTCAAGCGCTACGTAAACGGCGAGACTGACGTCGTGGTGGCGACTGACGCCATCGGCATGGGGCTCAACCTGCCGATAAAGCGCATAGTTTTCCTTGAGACCGACAAGTTCGACGGCACGGAGCGAAGGCCGCTCAACCAGACGGAGATAAAGCAGATCGCCGGGAGGGCGGGGCGCTACCAGATGTTCAACATAGGCCTCGTGACCTCCGAGGAGTTCAAACACCAGGTGGCGAAGGCCATAAAGGCTGTGATCCCGCAGATACCGGCTGCCAGGATAGGTTTCCCGTACTCGCTTCTGGGAATCGAGGGCAGCCTGTCGCAGCTGATGGAAAAGTGGGGAGAGATCGAGGCCAAGCCCGGCTTTGAAGGCGCTTATCTGTCGCACTAGATAGCTCTGGCTAAGGAACTCGAGGCCGAATGCGGCGACAAGGAGCTGGTCTACAGTTTTGTAATGATACCCTTCGACGAAAAGATCCCCGAGCTGCACGTGCTCTGGAAGCAGCTTTTCGACATGGAAAACGGGCACCGCCGCCGCGGTTACATGGATCTTCTTCCGCAGCATCCCTCTGACAGCCTTATGCTCGACGAGCTGGAATACGAGTACAAGGTCTGCGACCTTCTGTATCATTACGTGGAGAAGTTTGTCGAAGATGGCTCGGACGAGCACCGCACCATACTTGCGCGCAAAGACGAGATCTCGGCGGTCATTATGGAAAAGTTGTCCCGCGAGAGGCTCTCGATGCGGACCTGCAGGGTCTGCGGAAAGCCGCTGCCCTTTATGTTCCGGCACAGCATCTGCGAGAGGTGCTTCCGCAGAAAACGGTATAGAAACTTTATTTAACGATATAAAATTATCGTTTTTCGATAAAATAATCTTGACATTCGATGTTGAGCGCTCTAATATATACTCATCGTACGAGTAATAAAGGAGCGCTCATTTTTATGAAGTGGACAAAGGACAAGAGCATAGTGCTGTCGCGCGTCTGTGTCGGCTTATTTGCGGCAACGCTGCTGGCCGTGGATATCTTCGGATATAAGCTTGTGGTCTGGTATGCGCATTTAAGGGGCATGGGAGGCCTGCATCAGGGAATGATGTTCATGGCCAGCCTTTACACCCTGAGCGTTTTCGCCTGGATACTGCTCTGGCATATGTGGAAGCTGCTTTCCAACATGGATAAGGAACAGATCTTTACGGCGGAGAACATCAGGCATCTTCGCACCGTCAGCTGGTGCTGCGCCGGCGCCGCGGTCATCTGCGCCGTCAGCGCGCTGTATTATCCGCCGTTCATCATCGCGGCGGCCGCGGCGGCCTTCATGATGCTCATAGTGCGCATCGTCAAGAACGTGTTCCAGACCGCTTCGGACATGAAGTCCGAGCTGGATCTGACCATCTGAGGAGGCGCGCGATGAGGATAGTCGTAAACCTCGATGTCATGATGGCGAAACGCAAGATCTCCTCCGGAGAGCTTGCCGAACGCATAGGCATAACGCCGGCCAATCTGTCGATACTCAAGAACAGCAAAGCGAAGGCGATACGCTTTTCCACGCTCATGGCCCTTTGTCACGAACTCAACTGCCAGCCCGGGGATCTTCTGGAATACCGGGAAGGGGAATCGGAGGATGACGATGAGCGAGATCCGGGGGGAATTTAGTTCAAAAGAGGTTTTTATGATACCGGAGGCGCTGCCGCAGGCGGAGCCTTTTAAAGCTTCTCTTTACGAGAGCATCTGCGCGGCGCTGATATTTATTCCGGCATATCTGTATGTTCTGTACGCGGCCAAGTCGTATCAGTCGCCGGATTATGTCTGGTGCATAGCGGGCGTCGCGGCCGGCCTTATCGGCATCACCGAGCTGCTGCACCGCGGCGTCAGGCGCAGCGCGGAGAGCTGGGTGTGGCTGTTCTGCTTTGTTTCGGTTTGTTTTTCGTTCGTGCGCGCGGGGCTCGCTGATTCGTATGAATACGAGATGCAGCACGTCTGGTACAGCAGGGAACTGTTCCTGTTTGTACATATATTTGCGGTCTGGTGGATACTGTCGCGCAGCGGAAAACTGGCAGAAGGCAAAAGCGGCCATCTGCTGCCGCTCGACGCGCTGAACGGATTTATAATCTTCCCGTTTTCGAATTTCTTTTTAAAGATCCGTTCGATCTGGTACAGTCTGCGCAGCAGAAAAGAGTCCGGAAAGAAGACCGATGCCGCGGTTGTTGCAGCGGTCCTGGTCTCAGTCGGAGTATGCGTGCTGCTGTTCCTTAACGCGGCTCAGCTTTTATCCGACGCCGACAGCGCTTTTGCTGAACTGTTCGACAAAATACGCGAAGTTTTCAGCTTCGATCTGGACGAAGAAGTTTTTATCCGGATAATCTTCAGCATTCCTGTAAGCAGCTGGCTGTTCGGACTCATCGCAGGTTCTGTACGCACCAAAGACAGTTTTCTTGAAAACCAGCGCGGGAGCGTCAACCGCTTTCTGACTTCCATACGCCGCGTTCCGCCGATCGTCTGGACCTGCGTCATAGCCGCGTTTTCCGTAATGTATCTGGTGTTCTTCTGGCTGCAGGGTTCGTACCTGTTCGGCGCGTTCACCCGCACTCTGCCCGAAGGCTTCATAGTCTCGCAGTACGCGAGGCAGGGCTTCTTTGAGCTCTGCAAGGTCATGGCGCTCAACTTCGTCCTGCTCTGGATGGTGACAAGGATGGCTGCTGTAAGCAGGCTGCAGGCTGCAGGACCCGGATATCGAAGCCTGAAAATTTCCTGCATAGTTCTGCTTGCGGAAAGCATGGTGTTTGCGGTGATCGCATTCTCAAAACTCCTGCTTTACATCGACTGCTTTGGCTTTACACCGCTGCGCCTGCAGAGCAGCTGGCTCGTCTGCGTTCTCTTCGCGGGCTGCCTGTGCTGGCTGTACAACCTTCTGACCGGCAGGCCCGTCTTCCGCAGATGGATGTACTTCGGCGCGGTATCGCTTGCGGTACTGAGCCTGATATAGCTTTTTCGATCCCGGCCGCCTTTGCGTGCCCTGATTCGTTCGACGGATGTTTCAGCGGCATCTTTCGTGTGGATTTCGGGTTCCGAACGACCGGGCCTTACGGGGTCGTTCTCCACCTGCGAAATCGACGGCGCTTGCGCGCCTACACTCATCTGCCGGAAACATCTCGTCTCTGCTCATGGGGCGCGTCAAGGTGGCCGGAATCTACTGATGAACAAGGTTAGTGTGAATGAAAGGGGTTATATTTATGTGGATGATATTAGGAATAGGCGCGATCGTATTTGCGATCCTTAATATGGCGTGGACGTTCCGGGACAAAAACGCAAAATGGTTCAGGTTTGCAAGCCTTGCATTAACGGCGCTGACATTATGCGCTTTCTATGCCGATGGAGCAGGCAGAGTGGCTGCAGAAGATTGGGGCGG
>JAFYFK010000253.1 GCA_017543805.1 Bacillota bacterium
ACTGTTGTTAGCACTCTCTATTTCCGAGTGCTAACATTATTATAATCTTGACCCATGGCTTGTCAATACTTAAACGCACGAAAAAACAAGTCTTTACAAAAACAACACAAATACAGAAAAAGCCCCGGCGGGTACCGTCAGGGCTGCTGGAAACCGTGGATCTCGACGTCTATGCCCAGCACGTTGAAAGCGGTCATATAGGCGACCATATTGGCTGCGCGCTTCTGGAGCTCCAGCGCGCATTCGTAGACCGCGGCGTCGTAATCAAAGAGAACGATGGCGCGTATATACAGACCGGAGTCATCGTTGTTGCAGGCCACCCAGAGCACGGAAGCAATCCCCTTTATGCCCTCCGCGGCCTTTTCAACGATGTCCGTTATGACCTTGTCGGAAATGGCGTAATTCCCGAGATAGCTGTACGTCGGGCGCACTATGGTGCGCTCCGTGCGCGGCGTTCCGGGAACGTTCTCCCTGAAGCCCTTCCTGGGGTCCACAAAATACCCGGAAAACTGCTTCTTGACCTGGAAGGTCGGCGCCGGGATTATGTGGGTCCCGTCGTCAGTGCGGTGCTTCGACGCTTCCTTCCGCTGCTCCGGCGTGGTGATATCTTCTATATGTATGATCTCCTCAGGTTCCGGAAGCTCAAGGCGAGCCGCGATCTTCCGGACCATTTCGTCGGAGGTCCCGAGAATGAGGATCTTCTCCGGCATGAGCGCCTTGATCGATTCCCTCACCTCGCGGCAGTGGGCGTCGTCGGTAAACAGAGCCTGCTTGACCGCCCCGAGCTTTGTCGCGGACTTCTTGGCGGAGACGCCGGCGGCTATCTCGCCTTCCATTATAAATATGCCGTCATCTATTATGGCGTCTATATCCATGCGGCCGCACAGCTCCGCCGCGTTATAGCTTTTTCCCGTTCCGCTCTTGCCGGACAGGCCGTAAACTAACATTTATTAGTGCCCTCTAACATTGATAAAAAAATAACAAAAAAATGCTTGCATTTTGTTTTTCTTATGTTATATTATACCCGTAGACCGAATCGCGGTCTACTCGATACGTATCATTTATCACAAGGAGGATTTACAATGGCATATGTAATCAGCGATGCTTGCATCATGTGCGGTGCTTGCGCAGCAGAGTGCCCGGTAGAGGCTATCTCCCAGGGAGATACCCAGTACCAGATCGATCCTGACAAGTGCATCGAGTGCGGTGCATGCGCAGGAACCTGCCCGGTTGGCGCACCCAGCCTGTAAGCTTAACAGCAAACAAAACTTCAGCCGCTTCCCCAGGGAAGCGGCTGATTTCTTTTTTGTATTTATTCGTCCGCGTGGTTTATATAGTAGACCAGCGACTGCAGCCCGTCGTACAGGTGGACATTGTAGACCGGGAAACCGTCCGGGAGATCCAGATCCATCGGAGCGAAATTCCAGATGCCTCCCACCTCGCCCGCTGTCAGTATATCCGCGATCTCCTGCGCGGATTCCTTCGGAACGGTGATTACGCCAATGTCGATCTTGTTTTCCTTAAGATACGCCGGAAGCGCCTTTACATCCTGGACCTCGACGCCGAGTATGTTTTCGCCGATGATCTCCGGGCTTATATCGAATATAGCGGTGATCACAAAGGTGCTCTCGAAGGAATTCGTAAAGTACGCTATGGCGTGGCCGAGTCGGCCGCAGCCCACTACCGCTATCTTATATTCTCTTGTAAGACCGAGTATGCCGCGAATCTCCTCGCGGAGGGACTCTACGTTATATCCGTAACCCTGCTGGCCGAACCCGCCGAAATGGTTGAAATCCTGGCGGATCTGGGACGCAGTGTAACCGATGCGCTCGCTCAGCTCCCCGGAGGATATCCTTTCTATGCCCTTTCCGTGGAGTTCCTCGAGTATCCGGAGATAATGAGGAAGACGCCTTATGACGGCTGCAGGGACCTTGACCGATTTTTTCATAATGCCTCCGAAAACATCAGACCTTAGATTGTTATTATCTTAACATACGGCACAACTTGTTACAAGACGGATTTTGTGTTAGCATTATCAATGTTTGCAGCAAAATACTACTATATATTGAATTCGGATGAGTATTATAACAGCCGCAAAACTGAATATGAGTTATTCCGCCGTTCCCGTCCTCTCCGACGTCAGCTTCCACATAAACAAGGGTGACCGCATAGGCGTGGTCGGCGCAAACGGAGCCGGCAAAAGCACCCTTATCAAGCTGCTTGCCGGAGAACTGCAGCCCGAATCCGGGGATCTCTTTATCGCAAAGGACCTCAGCACAGGCTACCTTAAGCAGCGCGACCACTTCCCCGACGGCGGCACCGTCCTGGAAGAGATGGACAAGATCTTCGCCTGGCAGCACGCCGCGGAAAAGGAACTGGCTTCCCTGACAGAACAGATGGAGCATCTTCCCGGGGACCGCGCCGAGGCTGACAGGCTTCTTGACAGGTTCCACAGCCTTCAGGAGGAATTCGAGAACCGCCGCGGATACAGCTACAAAGGAGAGATCCGGGGAATACTCAACAGCCTGGCCTTCACTGAGGATTACTACGACAAGCCCGTAGGCCAGCTCTCCGGAGGAGAGCGCACGAGGCTTGCCCTGGCCGCCCTGCTTCTGCAGGCGCCGGACCTTCTGCTTCTCGACGAGCCCACCAACCATCTCGACCTCGGAACGCTCAAATGGCTGGAAGGCTACCTTAAAGGCTACAAAGGCACGCTGGTAATAATCTCCCACGACCGCTACTTCCTCGACAAGTGCGTCACGCGGATCTTTGAGGTCGAACGCAGGCACCTGACCGCGTACAACGGGAACTACAGCGATTACAAGGAAAAGAAGCAGATAAAATACGAAGAGGACCTTAAGCACTACAACCAGGTGATGGAAGAAGTCGCCCGGCAGGAGGAGATCATCCGCCGCTTTAAGGAGCACAACACGGAGCATCTGGTCAAGCGCGCGCAGTCCAGGGAGAAGATGCTCGAGCATATGGAGATCCCGGAAAAGCCGGTGATGCCCAACGAGCACCTGAACATCAATTTCAGCCAGAATATCCAGAGCGGAAACGACGTAGTGCGCGGCGAGGACCTTTCCAAGAGCTTCGGGGAAGGCGCGGAGAAGCGCCTGCTGTTTGAGCATGTCAGTTTCGACATAAAACGCGGCGACCGCATCTGCATAGTCGGCGCCAACGGCATCGGAAAGACTACCCTGCTCCGCATAATACTCGGCAAGCTTGAGGCGGATTCCGGCATCGTGCGCTACGGCGTC
>JAFYFK010000032.1 GCA_017543805.1 Bacillota bacterium
AAGGTCATCCCCTCCCTCAACGGCAAGCTCACCGGTATGTCCCTGCGCATCCCCACCCTGGACGTGTCCGTGGTGGATCTGACCTGCAATCTGGAAAAGCCCGCCTCCTATGAGGAGATCTGCGCCGCCATCAAGGCCGCCTCCGAAGGCCCCATGAAGGGGATCCTGGGCTACACCGACGAAGAGGTGGTCTCCTCCGACTTCATCGGCGAGCGCTGCACCTGCATCTTCGACGCCAAGGCCGGCATCGCCCTCACCGACACCTTCGTCAAGCTGGTGGCCTGGTATGACAATGAGTACGGCTACGTCTGCAAGATGCTGGACCTGATGGAGCACATGTACAAGGTCGACCACGCGTAAATCGTTCGGTAATACTATCATTTGATGGTTTTCGGCAACGCCTGAGGCATCGTGCGAAACCTGTAAAATACGATTTTGTTACTTACACCTCTTCCTGTTTCATGCTTTTGAATATAGGAAGAGGTGTAATTAATGCGCGATGACCAAGGAAAGATCGACTTTCAGGGATTTAAGGAAGAACCATTATGAAAGAGAAGAAAAAAGGAAAGACTTTAAAAGGACTCCTTATCGGTCTCGGCGTAATTGTGATAATAGGTCTGTTGTTTGGCGTTACCGGTTACTTCTTTACAGGAGGTCCGGCTCAAGTCACAATTGATGTCGGCCAATACGAAGAGACGATGCGCAAGTACACAAGTGAAGTGGCAGGGAAGGTACATACGGGATTCTTTACTTTTCCCGAACAGATCCCCGCAAGCGCCTTTGAAAATGGATCGGAGCCGATTTTTTATTTTTCATATCAGGATACGTGGGACGATCCGACGTGTGAAGTGTATTTAAAATGCAGATATTCCGACGATGACTATGCAAGTGAGACAGAACGTCTGAGGAACAGTGTGTATATGCTCAAAGGTGCCGGCAATGAAGTGACGAACAAACTGAAGTATGAGGAAAGCGAGCGCTTTGTCCGACCTGTATATATGGCGATAGACTGTGACAACCATTCCTATGAATACGCCATGGATCTGGGCAATAACGAAATAGCATATATCTATACTTCTTTCACTTTCAGTCCGGATTCCTTGAAAGTGATACCTGAAGAGTACTTGCCGAGTGATTTTACGGAATCAATCGAAAACAACACGTACAGCAACGGCGGTTATAACGTATATGTGGTCGAGAAAACGGATGAGTATACGCTGCTTGACTACGGAGATAAGCATGGAGGAAGTGTGTCGCTTGCGGCGGCTTCCTGAGGTTGTATAAAAGCTGATGAGCAGAGTTCTTTAACGGCCGTTTTAGGGGCATCGGAAAGTTGATTTTTCCCGTGATCTTTTTACACCGATAAATATACTTAAATATAAAGCGGGATGCCGGACCTGACGGAACACATGCACAAGACTGACTGCGCGTGAGCCCTTCAGACCCGGCTCCGGGGGCGTTACAACAGTATACGCAGAGCAAATGCAGTCCGCGAAACGAGCGGACTGCATTTTTTTTGTCAAAGAATAAAAAATATGGCTGGACATTATGTAAATCTTGTGATACTATAACAAAAACTGTTTCTTACAGTGGATATTACGCGCTCTCTGAGGCGCTTACACGAAAGAGAGAGGGGAAGGTCTACCGTGAAAAGACGGATAACAGCACTGCTTTTGGCCATAGTGCTGACGATATCGCTTGCCACCGTTGCGGCTGCGGCAAGCTCTCCCTTTAAAGACGTGTCATCGGAGGATTGGTATTCCGATTATATAACCCGCGCCCACGCAAAGGGCCTGATCGAGGGCGTTTCTTCCAGTCAGTTTCTCCCCGGAGAGACGCTGACCCTGGCCTCCACCGCAGCGCTGGCGGCGCGGGTATACCAGCTGTACAACAACGGCTCCGTCACGCTGAAAAACGGCGTCGGTGTGTGGTACTCCTCCTACGTTGATTTTGCGGAGAGCAAAGGCATCCTGAAAGCGGCGGATTACAACGGCCGCTGGGAACAGACCGCCACCCGCCGCGACTTTGTCGCCATGCTCTACAGGGCCCTGCCGGTCTCCGAGTATTCGGTGATCAACGACGTGGATGACAATATGATCCCCGACGTGAAGGTTTCGGACGCCTACGGTCCGGAGATCTACGCCTTCTACCGGGCGGGCATCCTCACCGGCAGCGGCGAGAGCCACGCGTTCCATCCGGAGAGCGGCGTTACCCGGGCCGAGGCGGCCGCCGTTCTGGTCCGGCTGTTTGAGCCTGCCTTCCGCAGCAGCGTGACGCTGACTGCGCCGGAGCCGACGCCTGCGCCTGCTCCTTCACCCAAGCCCGCCTCTGCGTCGGAGCCGACGCCCGCGCCGGAGCCGACACCTGTCCCGGAGCCTACGCCGGAGCCTACGCCGGAGCCCGCGCCGGAGCCGACGCCTGCGACGACGACGACAGCGGCGACCGCCGCCTCTGCCGATCCGGCCTATGTGCCCACCGTCTATATTTACGACAAGGCGAATGAAGGGACCTATCTGATTCAGAGCGCCTCCTCCGGCACAGTGCTGGGTGCCGCGTCTCTGGTCAGCGGGGGGAACATCTACCTGTGCAGCCCCTCCAGCGAGGACGTCATCCCCTTCAGTCTGGTCCAGGCCTCGGGGAAGGACTGGTACTGCTTCCGTGTCCAGGGCTACAAC
>JAFYFK010000033.1 GCA_017543805.1 Bacillota bacterium
TACGCGACAACCCCGGCGGGCTGGTCAATTCGGCCGTTCAGGTGGCCGACGAGCTCATGGGGAAGGGAACGGTCGTTTACATCCAGGACCAGGCAGGCAGCCGTGAGTACTATACTACTGAGGCTGGGCGCACCAAGCTGCCCTACGTACTGCTGGTGAACGAGAACTCCGCGTCCTCTTCCGAGATACTGGCCGCGGGCATACAGGACAACAACGAGGGCACGATAGTCGGGACCCTGACCTTCGGCAAGGGCATCATCCAGGGCATGCAGGAGCTCACCGACGGCAGCGCGTTCCGCATGACCGAATACCAGTACTTCTCTCCGAACGGCTCGGTGATACACAAGAAGGGCATCACGCCCGACTACATAGTCGAGTTTGAGGACGGAGACCTCGACGAGAACGGCTACGTCGTCTACGACCGCCAGCTCGAAAGGGCGATCGAGATACTCAAGTCAGGAAAGTAAACGGGAAAGACAAAGCGGAGGAATAAAGATGCTTGAAGCAGGGATCAAAGGGCACGGAGAACTTACCGTTACCGAAGAAGTTACCGCGGTCAGGGTAGGAAGCGGAGAGCTTGACGTTCTCGCGACCCCCGCGATGATAGCGCTGATAGAAAAGACCTGCTGGCAGAGCGTCGCACCGGAGCTCGAACCCGGCTGGGGTACCGTAGGCGGGCTCGTAAACGTCGAGCACCTTGCTCCCACGCCGCTAGGCATGAAGGTCGTCTGCGACACTGTTCTTACCGCAGTGGAAGGCAGAAAACTCGTATTCGAGGCAGTTGTCTTCGACGAGTGCGGAGAGATCGGCCGCGGCGTTCACGAGCGTTACACTGTAAACAACGAGCGTTTCGCCGACAAGGCGCTGAAGAGGTTTGATGTGCAGGAAACGGGAAAATAGGGCATTAAGGAGTTTATATGCAAATCGTTGATTATATAGACAAAGATGTACGTACGAAGTTTCAATTCTTCAATTACGGACATGCTCTCGAGATACTGCATGATTCTTTCCCTGAAGAATGGTCTGAGCTGCAGAATTGCTTCAAAAATCTAAAACTCAGTCTGGATGATATTTCCAAGCTTGGCGGAAATGAGTCTCCAATTCCGAAAAAATTTGATGACCAGTTATATCCTTATGGATGGCGTGAAATCAGAATATCAGGCGATCTTGTTGTAAAAAAGTATCCCAGGCAGACCGCTCAGAGACGAGGACGTTTTGCTGATGAACCATTTGAAACACAGGTAATCAAAGGTTATATTGACGGACATAACATCGATTTTCTTAAAAACAAGGTTGCATTTGACCTTGAATGGAACAGTAAAGATCAGACTTTTGACCGTGATCTTCTTGCTATGCGCACATATTTTGATTGCGGATTGATTGACGTAGGTGTTATTGTAACCAGAGCGCAGGAACTCAATGATGTATTTCGTAGTGTAAGGGATAGCAAAGGCAATTCACTTATTACAAAGTATGGTGCCAGTACGACCTGGATGGGAAAACTACAGTATAGACTTGACTCAAGAAGAAATGGTGGTTGTCCAATTCTTGCAGTAGGCATATTGAAAGGTTGTATAGAAGGTTATGAGTAATATTTCAGAAACTATTGACAGCCTTAAATTCTTCACCGTCGGGAAAAAGTATAATACGATTTATGCTGATCCTCCATGGCAGTTCCATAATCGTACGGGAAAGGTTGCTCCTGAACATAAACGGCTGACTCGTTATAGTACATTAACGATCGAAGAAATAAAACAGCTTCCTGTTGCCGATTTTTCTGATGAGAAGGCTCATTTGTATCTTTGGGTCCCAAACGCATTGCTCCCTGACGGACTTGCCGTTATGGATGCCTGGGGCTTTGAGTATAAATCTAATTTTATTTGGGAAAAAATTCGTAAAGATGGCGGGCCCGATGGTCGAGGCGTGGGTTTTTATTTCAGGAATGTAACTGAAATGATTTTGTTTGGAATAAAGAAGAATAGTGCTCCGAACAGGACTCTTGCACCTGCTCGTTCTCAGGTTAATATCATTCGCACGATGAAGCGTGAACATAGTCGCAAGCCTGATGAGATTATACCAATTATTGAAGCCTGCAGTGCCGGTCCAAGAATAGAGCTTTTTGCCAGAGGAGTTCGTGACGGTTGGGATATGTGGGGTGATCAGGCTGTACCATCATATGAACCCACATGGAATACGTACGCTAATCATTCTGTTGCAGGAATAGTCGAGGTTGTTGCGGAAAACGTTGATTTTCCCTACGGTAAGGACCATGACCATGATAGTGTTTCATGTTAGGAGGTTAGGCAAATGACTAGAATTGAGAGAATAGAAAAGTACGAAGATATACTTGACAGGGGAAACGCTGCGGTGAAGGCTCTGGAAGGACCTCTGGATGCATTCCTCTCGATGCGGCCCGAACTGAAAAAGCTTGAGAAGTATTATTCCGGCGGCCAGTGGCGCGGCGATCTCGAAGCTGACGAGGCAGGAAAGCTTCCCGCGGACCTTAAGCGCGGCGTGCTGTCTGAGGACGCGGTCTACGATCTGCTTGCCGAGATCGACGAGATCAAAAAGAAGCTTAGGAAGATCAGATGAAGCTGTTTGGAAAAGCAAAGGAAATAGTCTACAGATCGAAGGATCAGGAAGACTTTGAAAAGGCGAAAGGGCTGCTCGCGGAAGCGGGCATATCTTTTGACCCTGTAGAATACGAAGAAGTACCGGCCTGCGGCTGCGGAGGCAAGGTGGACCCGCGCAAGTTCATGAACGGCGTAAAGACCGTTCCGACCCGCATATACCGCATAGAGGTGGAACGCCAAGACAAGGCTGCGGCCGAGGCTGCGCTTGACGGAAATGTTCAGCCTGTAAGAGCCTACGGATACGGGATATAGGGATCGATCGTTATGAACAAGCGTGTCCTTAAAAAGGCGTTCTTCGCCACCATTCCGGTCATGACCGGCTATCCGTTTCGAAGCGAGTCGATAACTGAATAGATGGTATGAGGCGAAAAGCCTCTGGAGGCGAGCCTTCGCGCTATGCGCGCGAGGGCTTTTTCATCGGGTTCGGAACCCCTCAGCGCTGCTTCGGCTAGCTGCATCGCCGCCGCAGTCTCGTCGTAGTCTCCGGAAGCGAACGCTTCGTCTGCGGCGGAGGAGGGCAGGCCGCGCTTTATCAGCTCCTGCTTTACGCCCAGTGGTCCTTTGCCGGCTTCTATCGCGCGGCGCGCGACCGATGCGGCGTAGGCTCCGTCGTCGAGATAGCCGCGTTCTTTGAGCGTGCTTAAGGCTTCAAGTACTTCAGCCTTGCCGTAGCCTTTCTCGCAGAGCTTTTTATTGAGCTCGAATTCGGAATACGCGCGCACTGAGAGCATCCGGGCTGCGGCTTCGAGAACGGTCTCAGTCTGACGGCCGGTATATTCGAATCTGACTGCCTTAAGCCCTTCACCGGATGGGGAGCCGTCTGTGCCGGAAGCGGCGCAGGCGCTGACCGTAAGTGCGTGGTGGTCAAGGCAGGCGAAGCGCGCGTCGGGCAGGTCGCAGTATTCAAGCACGTTATCTACGACTGAAAAAGACTTGAGCCCGAGCGCCAGACCCTCGCCGCGCAGCTTCATGTAGGCCTCCTTGCGGGTCCAGAGCTCAAGGAACTCGCGGTTCCACTCGGAGGAGCCCTCCTGAAGGCCCGAAAGGTATTCCTGTTCGCGCTTGTGCAGGGTCTTTACGATCTTAGCCGAGGCTTTGCGGCTCTTTTCTTCGGCGTCGACGCCGACTGGAACGGGGGAGACGGCGCATATCCACCAGTTCTTCGTATCGCTCACGGATACGAAGGGCGCCTCAGTGCTTTCTGTCGTGATCAATGGTGCTCCCTTGTCGTCGTGAACGAGCCTGCTGGCTTCGCAGCCCTCGAAACGGTCTTCCTCACTCAGCTGGTTCCTGAGCGCTTCCCAGACCTCTTCCGACTTATAGACGCGTCCCTTCAGTTTTTTTACAATGTAGATATTCATATCCAAATTATACCATGCACGATTAAGCTTGTAAATGCCTTTCGGCTCCGCTATAATAAGGGGTAACGTGCGCCGGGGGCGTGATTTTCCTATGCCCGGCGCGGAGGAAAAATGTCGTACGATCCAAGGATGAACAATAAGGAGAATGACGAGCTCTTCGAAGCGATACTGGCCCTTGAGACCATGGAAGAATGCTACCGCTTTTTCGAAGATCTCATGACCATTAAGGAGCTTCAGTCCGTGGCCCAGCGCTGGCACGTAGCGCGGCTGCTGGATCTGAAGCGTACCTACACCGACATCGCCGAAGAAACGAAGGCGAGCGCCGCAACGATAAGCCGGGTGAACAAATGCCTGAGCTACGGCGCCGACGGTTATTCGATGGTGCTCCGCAAACTCAGAAAAGAAAAGGACTGAGACGGTCCATCCGTAAAGTAAAGCTAATTCATGGTCCCGCAGAAGGGGCCGCTGCATAGAGAGGAAAGTATGTATAAGAATCTGGCACAGGAACCCATCGCAGAGGTTCA
>JAFYFK010000254.1 GCA_017543805.1 Bacillota bacterium
TACAGGCCTTCTGCCGGATACTTCGCTGCTCGGCAAGGGCTGGGACACCTTCTACGACTTTAACAGCTGCACCGCGTCCAAGGACAACTACCTGCCGTTCTGCCTGGGCACGAAGCTGCGCCAGCGCGGCTACCGCAGCTACGGCGTCCATTACTACTATAACAATTACTACGGCCGCAACCGCAGCTATCCCAATTTCGGTTTTGATTTTATCAGCATGAACCACGGTCTGAGCTACTCAAGCGATTGGCCGACGTCGGACCTGCAGATGATGCAGCAGTTCCTCCCGACCCTGCTGGAGCCGGACGAAAGCGGAAACATAGGCCGTTTCGGGGCGTACTTCCTGACCTTCAGCGGCCATATGCAGTACAATTATGAGACAAACAACGTGGCGCGCAGGAACCGCGACGTGGCGAAGGAAATGGAAGGACTGAGCACCGCCACAAAAGCCTTCGTCTCCTGCAACCAGGAGCTGGAATACGCGCTGGAATACACATTTGACGAGCTGGAAAAAGCCGGAGTGCTGGACAATACCCTTATAGTCCTGCTTCCGGACCATTATCCTTACGCTCTCGGCCTTACGAAGCTCTCTGAGCTTGCGGGCAAAAATCTCGAGGCGGACAGCTTCGAAAAAGAGTTCAACACTTACAAGGGAACTCTGATGATGTGGACGCCGTCCATGGAAGCGCAGACAGTTGAGACGACCTGCTGCGAGCTGGACGTCCTGCCGACGCTGCTCAACCTGCTCGGCATAGATTTCGATTCCCGCCTGCTGATGGGCACGGACATCTTCTCAACATCTGAACATGTCGCGATCCTCGGCGACCGCAGCTTCGTCACAAAAGACCTGTTCTACAACGCTTCCGACGGGACGTCGCGATCAAGAACAGAAGAGCCCGTCGACGAAAACACCGTCAACAGGCTCGTTACAGCTATCAAAAATAAATTTACGGTCTCTACCGAGATCCTTTACACAGATTACTACAGGCAGCTCCGGTAGGAGCTGTCTTTTTTATTTTACAGGGCAGCTCAGCCTGTCCTTCAGCACGGCCTTGAGTCCTTCCGGATCGTTGACAGCGTAGAACGCAAAGCTTTCGCAGGGCTTGTTTGCCGCTTCTTCTTCCTTGGTGCTCTGGTTGCCGCGGCATGTGCGGTCTCTCCAGGTGTAGGGCCTGGATCCGACAGCCTTTGTGCCGCAGAGGAAGGTGGTCAGTCCGTCGTCGTCGGTGCGGAATGCGGCTTCGGTGACGCGGTCATAGCTGATGGTCTTCTCGCCGTCGGTTACAGCGATCAGCCTTTTGTCGGTCGCGATGTAGACGGCTTTGGAGACCTTGCCGGCATCGGAAAACAGATTAATGACAGGAAGGAACGCCAGAACGGCTACAAGGCAGAAAAACACCCAGTTCATGGGAACGTTCTGATGCTTTGCCATCATAATAAAAAGCGCAAGCAGGACTGCCAGTACGCAGACGATAATGACGACCAGGGAAGTCAGTCTCTTTTTATAGGTCTTGTTCAGCGTCGCCGTAGGGCTGGCCTGGCCCTTCCAAAGTAGCTTTTCCCCGTTTTTTACATAACTGTTGATGTCCATTTTAAAACCTCCGGATAACAGTGCGATAATATCTTCTATTACGCTATCATCCGGAGGCATTCAAACGTCGTAAAGAAAAGCGCTCTTCGCGTCAAAAATGAGTCAATTTTCCGCTAAGCGCTTATCAATTTTCGGCAAAGACCGTGTTCAGTTTTCGCAAAGCTGCCGTTAAGAAACGCTCAGTCGCCTTCCGCCATGCGGTATCCGACGCCGACCTCTGTAAAAATATACTGCGGTTCCGCGGGGTTCTTTTCGATCTTCCGGCGGATGTTGGCCATGTTCACGCGGAGTATCTGGTTATTGCCGCGCACCTGCGGGCCCCATATCTCCTTCATTATAAAGTCGTAGGTCAGGACCTTTCCGGCGCATTTGCCCAGCAGCGCCACAATTTTGAATTCGTTCTGCGTAAGGTGGACGTTCTCCCCGTCGATCAGCACCTGATGTCTGCCGTAATCGACGGTCATTCCTCCGACGGTAAACCTGCCGCTGTTCGCGACGCTGTCACCGGCCGCTCCCAGGCGCATATGCCTGATGGCCACACGCACGCGCGCAAGAAGCTCCGCCGCGCTGAACGGTTTTGTGATGAAGTCGTCAGCGCCTTTGTCGAGGGCTTCGACTTTGTCCCGCTCGTAATTGCGGGCCGACACGACTATTATCGGCAGCATCGTCCACCGGCGGACGTCCTCGATGATGCGCATTCCGTCCATATCCGGAAGGCCCAGATCCAGCAGGATCAGATCCGGGCAGTGGGAACTGATCATGGAAAACGCCTCGCCGCCGGAACTGGCTGTGATCACGTCGTAGCCATTGGTCTGAAGGATCGCTTTGATAAAGCCTGAAATGCTTTTTTCGTCTTCCACTATAAGTATTTTATCCTTGATAGTCATCGCTGTTTCCTTCCTCCCCGAGCGGCAGGACAAAGCTTATCCTGGCCCCGCCTTCCGGCACGTTTGCCGCGGCGAGCGTGCCGCCGTGCGCTTCAATAACAGCCTTGCATACGCTGAGGCCTATGCCCATTCCCCTTGTGCTGTCGGCCTCTTTTCCCGGCTGCAGCTGCAGGCTTCCGTCAAACAGGTGCTCAAATGCCCCCGCGTCTATGCCGCGGCCGTTGTCCTGGACAGACACCGATACGCTGCCGGGCAGGGTTTTGGCCGCAATGGATATGCGTGTCGTTGTCTTTCCGTGCGTAACCGCGTTGTCCATTAAATTGAAGAGGACCTGCTCTATCAGCATGGCGTCCATCGGAACAAAAAGGGGTTCCTCCGGAACGCTGACGGTCACTTCAACTTCCGGAGATCTCTTTCTGAATGTGGCGGCCGCTTCTGCCAGAACTTCTTCCAGGACCTCTGTCTCAGTATGAAGCGCGCCGCCCTTGTCCCCGCCGATCCTTGTGACCGACAGCAGGTTCTCCACCATGCGGTGCAGCCATTCTGCGTCGTCGCGGGCGCCGGTCAGCAGCTCGACGCTGTTCTCCGACAGCCTGTCGTCACCCTCCAGGACCGCCCCGATAGAGCCGCTGATGGACGTGAGCGGGGTGCGGAGGTCGTGTGAGATCGCCCGAAGAAGGTTTGCGCGGATCTTTTCCTTTTCCGATTCTATCCGCGCCTTTTCCTGGTTCTTGACCCTTGTGACCATCGTTGAGACCACAAGGCTTACAGAAAACATCGTAAAGAAGGTCAGCGGGTAGCCGTATATCGAATAGTCCAGCTTATTGTAAGGGAAGGTAAAAGCATAATTGACCATTACGACGCTTGCCAGTGACGCCAGCAGCCCGTAAAAGTACCCGTCCGTGGTGAGCGCTATCAGCAGCACAGCCATTACGAAGATCAGCGGAACGTGGGTATCCGATGTGGTGATGTTTTTAAGCAGCGAGCAGACCGTGCTTGAAACGCCCATTATCACGAAAAAGCTCAGCCAGCCCTTCCAAGAAATCGGAAAATAATTGCCGTCGCTGTTTCTGAAAAAGTCTTTAATTTTCTTCAGAACGTATTTCATATAAATATTATATATAGTGAAGCCGTTAAATTGATGTTAAGAAATTAACATCGGGACATAATAAAACAGCTGCGAACAGCGGCTTTTGCCTGTTCACAGCTGATGTGTTCCGGGTGGTTCTTATTCCTGTTTCCCGACCTCGTAGAATATGGTCTTGCCGGCTTCGACGGAATGGGTCAGCCAGACGTTGCCGCCGATGACGCAGTTGTCGCCGATCTTTGTATTGCCGCCGAGTATGGTGGCGCCGGAGTAGATGATGACATTGTTGCCGACGTCGGGGTGGCGCTTGCCGTGCTTGACAGGCAGGCCGTTTTCGTCCAGCTCGAAGCTCTTTGCGCCGAGGGTCACGCCCTGGTAGAGCTTGACGTGCTCGCCTATGGTGCAGGTCTCGCCGATGATTACGCCAGTGCCGTGGTCGATCAATAAATACCTGCCGATAGTGGCGCCGGGGTGGATGTCTATGCCCGTTTTGCTATGCGCGTATTCCGTCATGATGCGGGGGATGAGGGGCA
>JAFYFK010000034.1 GCA_017543805.1 Bacillota bacterium
CCAACGGGCGCCTTCCGAAGGTTCGGGCCTGAGCAGGGCGAAATAGCGGTCATACGCCCGTTTATAGAGATCGTCAAACTGGGTGTCCCCGCCTCTGTGGAGATTCTCAAAGTAAAGATGCTCGTGGTCGGCCATCTCCGGATAAACTCTGATCACCGTGGCGATGCCGATATTGGAGCATATGCTTCCTATGTTGTGGAATTCGACCATCATATCCGCAAAGCTGCTGTCGGCAAACACGTTGCATTCGCCGCGGCTCATGCGCTTGAGATGGTTCTGCTTGAGCAGCGCGATCATCTCGTTTACGACCTGCACCATGGGCTCTATGCGCACAGCTGCGTCGAGGTCCCTGTTCTTAAAGGTCAGCTCAGCTTCGGAAAGCATATTGAGTATGGCGTCCTCGAGCACAGCGAACTCCGAAAGAGCGCTCTGCGAAAAATGGATATCCCCCACCGCCAGCGTGTTGGCATGTGTGGCGATCTTGACCGCGGCGTCGCCGAGGCGCTCGAATTCGTTGGTGACCTTGTAATACTGGCTCAGGATATTGACGTGGTGCTCCAGGCGCAGATGCGGAAGCAGTTCCACGGTGTAACGGCTCAGGCGGTCCGTAAGCCTGTCGAGGTCTTCCTCGTCATCCTGGATCTCCTGATACAGCTTATTGTCGAAATTCTTAAGAAGCTTGAAGGATCTTTCGATGTTCTTGCGCGCGACTCCGAACATGCACAGAAGGAGCTTGTAGCTGCTCTGCAGCGCGAGCGCGGGAGTGTTGAAGAACACCGGGTTGAGACCGTCGAGCTCCGCCTTGTACCTGTCTTCCGCCTCCGGGTCGTCCTTTACGATCTTTCTCGAAAGCTTTTCGTAAATCGTGAGCATCGGGAAAAGCATAATTGAGCAGCCCATATTGAATATGGTGTTGGTATTCGCGATTATGCTGGAATTGACAGACTCGTTCCACAGGGAGTCCAGCAGCCCGAAACGGTGGACTATGGCCACGACGACCAGGACGAGGACAGTTTCGCTGAGGTTGAACAGGATGTTTACTATGCCGACGCGCTTTGCCTCGGCCTTAGCGCCGATGGAGCAGACGATGGCGGTCGTGACGCAGTCGCCGAGATATATGCCGACGATGACCGTGTAGATAGCCTTAAATGTCAGCAGTCCGGTCTGGGAGAACGCCTGGAGTATACCGATGGTGGCGGAGGAGCTCTGCAGAACAAAGGCAACGCCGGCGCCTGTGATATATCCGAGGAGCGGGCTCTCGCCGAGGCCGGAGAAGAGCTGCTCGATGACCCCTGAGTTCGCGAGCGAATTTACGGAGCCGGTCATGTTTAACAGGCCGGAAAACAGTATTCCGAAACCGATGGCGATGTTTCCGATCGATCTTGAATTCTTTACGAAGTTGCTCATTATCAGCACTATGCCGATGATCAGGGCAAGCGGGGCGAGAGTTGACGGCTGCAGGAAGCGGAGCCAGGATGCGCCGGAGGCGTCGAGGTCCAGCAGCCTTATTATCTGTCCTGTGACCGTCGTACCTACGTTGGCGCCGATTATGATGCCTAAAGACTGGTGCAGGGAAAGTATCCCCGCGCCGACAAGACCTGAAGTTATGACTATCGTCGCTGTCGAAGACTGTATCAGCGCAGTTACGAGAACGCCGAGAACAAAGGCCTTTACCGGGTTGTCGGTGACCTTGCTCATTGCCTTCTTCAGGGTGCCGGATGAGTTCTGTTTAAGAGAATCTCCCATGAGGCGCATTCCGTAGAGGAACATCGCCAGGCCGCCCAGAAGCGAAATAACATCAAATATGCTCATAAAAACCTCGATGATGGGTTGAATTTCATAAAGCCGAAATCGGTTATTAAGATACTATATCCGGGTGCTCCGCGTCAAGTGACGGCTCCGTTAATTTCTTTGCGCACAAAAGCGCGGAATGCGGTATAATAAAGCATTATTGAAGGAACGCAGAATGAAGATACGAAATATCAAACTGTCAAAGATATCAACACTGCATTACATCAAGCTGTTCTACCGTTCAGCCCTCTTTGTCGCGGCCACAGTGCTCTACATCATAAACAGGGTCCGCCACACCGGACTCATGTTCAGCGGCTACGAAAACGACCCGATCATACTGACAGCCATCTGGCTGGTATTCGCGGTAGAGATGATACTGCGCTTCCTGCCCTCCTCCTACGAGAGCATGGGCTGCCAGAAGCAGTTCAGAATAAACTACATCCCGACAAAAGAAGATACCCCGCACAACCAGGACTGGCGCATCACCCTTCTCGTTTTCACGATATGGATCGCGTTCAATTCGATATTCTGGATACTGTATCTTCTGGGGATAATTGACCATGGGATACTTCTGCTGATAGCCCTCGCGTATTCCGTATGCGACATGATCTGCATACTTTTCTTCTGTCCCTTCCAGACATGGTTCATGCGCAACAAGTGCTGCGGCGCCTGCCGCATCTATAACTGGGACTACGCGATGATGTTCACTCCTCTGCTCTTTGTCCCGGGCATCTACACCTGGAGCATACTGGCGCTGGCCCTGGGGCTTTTCGTTTCCTGGGAAGTCCTATACCACAAGCATCCAGAGCGTTTCGCGGAAAACACCAACGCCGCCCTGCACTGCGCAAACTGCCAGGAAAAGCTCTGCGCGCACAAAAAA
>JAFYFK010000255.1 GCA_017543805.1 Bacillota bacterium
ACGGTTGCCCGGATGCATGAGTACATGGAGGCCCAGGGATATGTTCTGGACATAACAAGTCAGAGAATGCACCATGAGATCTATTTGAGCGACGCAAGAAAAGTGACGCCGGAAAAGCGGAAGACGGTGATTCGGCACCCGATCCGAAAGGGATAATGGCGGGACAGATCTTTGATTGAAACAATAATGCAAAAGGACACGACTGTTACGAATTCTACAAGAATATCTGAAGTAGCAAAAGCTGACCGGCCAGACGATTAATCATTCCGCCATTTGGTGATATAATGATTACGGAGGTCCGGATCATGAACAGGGAAAAAAGAAACAATGCCGTGACTGTAGCGGTCATCGGAAGCCTGATAGTTCTGTTTATTCTTGTCGTGGGAACCATATGGATGGGTCACAGCGCGCGGAAGAACACCGCCGAAGCCGTCCGCACCGTCAGCCTTCTGTATCTGGACGAGCTGGCCGGGCGCCGCGAACAGGTCGTTGAGAACAACCTGAACAATAAGATCAAAGACATCGAGACCGCGGTCGACCTTATGACTTCTGTCGACCTGAGCGACAAGGCTCATATGGAGGATTACCAGAAGCGCATGAAGCGTCTTTATACCCTTCAGAAATTTGCCTTTGTCGACGAGAACGGCCTTATCTATACATCTGTAGGGACCCAGGACAATATAGACGAATACAAAATAGACTATAAGGCGATCTCCGAACCGGAGATATCCATCTTCAACCTGCACACGGAAGACAAGATGGCTGTTATTGCAGTGCCCGTAAACAAAAGATTCAACGGAAAGGTCCTTAAGGTCTGCTTTATGGAGATAGATATGAAGGACCTGCTTGCCGGCGCTTCCATGGACACAGGCGCGGGCGGATCGACCTTCTGCAATATATACACAAGAGACGGCATAGCCCTGAGCAACACCGTATTGGGAGGCCTCGCGGCTGAGGACAATCTGATCGACGCCATGAGGCTCGCGGAGTTTGACGGAGACGAAAGCTATGAAAATTTCCTGGAGGAGTTCCGCGGCGGTGTAAGGGGAGACACGTCCTTCTCCTACAACGGTATTCCCGAGACTCTGAGCTATGTCCCCGTCGGCGGGACCGACTGGATGCTGACCTACCTGATCAGGGAGAGCGTCATAAGCGACAGGCTCAGCGACGTATCCAACAAGACCATAAACATGAGCGTGCTGCAGTCGCTGGCGACTGTAATAATTCTGCTCGCGGTCTTCGCGTTCCTGATATCCCAGATCAGACGCAACGCAAACCTGATGCTTGAGCAGGAGACCGCGAACGCTGAGCTGCGCGGCAAGCAGGAAGAGCTGGAAAACAGCATAGCGCTTCAGAAGAAG
Organism: Bacillota bacterium; assembly: GCA_017543805.1. Lineage (GTDB taxonomy): Bacteria > Bacillota > Clostridia > Peptostreptococcales > Anaerovoracaceae > RGIG7041. Next base: position 1,362 of record JAFYFK010000255.1, read on the forward strand.
CTCGAGGAACAGAGCAAGGTACTGAGCGAGGCGCTCGACGCCGCGGAGCAGGCGAACAGGGCCAAGACGGCCTTCCTGTCGAGCATGAGCCACGAGATACGGACCCCGATGAACGCCATAATCGGACTGGACAACATAGCCCTCAACGATCCCGATGTGCCTGCCCAGACGCGTTCCTACCTCGAAAAGATCGGAGCATCGGCTGAGCATCTGCTGTCCCTTATAAACGACATCCTTGATATGTCCAGGATCGAATCCGGGCGAATGATATTAAAGAACGAGGAATTTTCCTTCCAGAAGCTGCTCGAGGCGATCAACGTTATGTTCAGCGGTCAGGCAGCGGAAAAGGGCATCGAATACCATTGCCGCATCAACAGCGAGATCGACGATTACTACATCGGCGACAACATGAAGCTCCGGCAGGTGCTGATCAACATACTCGGAAACGCGGTCAAGTTTACGCCGAAAGGCGGAAATATCGAACTCAATGTTGCCCGCATCGCCAGAAATTCAGGCATGTCAACGCTGCAGTTTAAGATCTCCGATACAGGCATAGGCATAGCGAAGGAATTCATCCCGCGTCTGTTTGACCCGTTTTCGCAGGAAGACGCTTCCACAACAAGCAAATACGGAAGTTCCGGCCTTGGGCTTGCCATAACCAGGAACATAGTCGAAATGATGAACGGCCGCATCGACGTTGAGAGCGAAAAAGGCAAAGGATCCGTGTTTACGGTCACGGTGACCCTTGCGGATTCAAAACACATCGCAGACGGCGCCGCGCAGGATATATATCCTTCGGACATGACGGTCCTGATCGTCGACGACGATCCGATAGCCTGTGAGCACGCCAGGCTGGTGCTCGAGAAAGTCGGGATCAGCGCGGAGACGGCCCCGTCCGGAGCGGAGGCTGTGGAGATGGTCCGTGTGCGCCACGCCCGCCGCGAGCCCTACAACCTTATACTGGTCGACTGGCAGATGCCGGAGATGGACGGCGTGGAGACCACACGCCGCATGCGCACGATAATCGGGGACGAGACCGCCATAATAATCCTCACGGCGTACCGCTGGGACGACGTCCTGGATGAGGCGCTGGGCGCCGGCGTCGACAGCTTCCTCGCCAAGCCGCTCTTTGCGAACACGGTCATAGAGGAATTCAGGTCGGCCCTTAACCTGAAGCGCATCAGGAACGCCGGACGCAAAAAGGATATTGAAGGCTGCAGAGTCCTGGTGGCCGAGGACGTGGACATCAACGCGGAGATAGTCCAGATGATGCTCAGTATGAAGAATGTCGAATCCGACCGCGCGGAGAACGGAAAGGCCGCTGTCGAAAAATTCGCTTCCAGCACCTATGGCTATTACGATGCCATCCTGATGGATATACGCATGCCTGAGATGGACGGCCTTGAGGCGACACAGCAC
>JAFYFK010000256.1 GCA_017543805.1 Bacillota bacterium
GAGAGGATCATGACTGCACACAGTACGATAGAGAGTGTTTTCTTCATGTTTCTTTCCTCTTCTTTCTTTTCTTCTTGAGAAATAAGCATTTGTGCGCATCATTTTCCGAACGATTAGTGCCTCAGACACAAGAAATTGTTCGATATATTGTGTACGCAAAACAAATAAATTGCCGTTATTATAAACTTATATAACGGCAATTGATATTCGGAAAAATCAGATGAATTGTTAGGTTCAGCCTATAGGATCCGGCGACGCGGGACCGAGCGTCTGCACGCAGTTTTGTATAAAGCGCGCCGCAAGCTCCGAAAGATTTCTTTTGGACCTGTGTATGTAAATGACTGTGGTCTCGGGGATGTTGACTATAGGCCGCGCGGTTATGCCGATGACGGACGGTTCCCCGGTCACGACGCCGCAGCCTATGGAATAGCACTGCGTCTTGCGCATGCACACCGTGATCGAGAAATTATCGGTCACATAGATCTCACGGTTGCAGTCAGTGACGTTGTAGAATTCCTCACCGTAAAGCACTGGGACGTCGTCGCCCTGATAGAATCTGGCGCAGGGATACGGCTTGAGATCCTCGATAGTAAGCGCTTCCTTTGACGCGAGAGGATGATCCTCGGAAATATAGGCGTAAGGCTGCATCTTCTTGAGGACAACGTATTCCAGCTGCTGGCGCTTCAGCTCGCGCAGGGTAACGCTGCGGTTTTCCTCCGTAAAGCTGAGCAGCCCGACCTCGCTTATCTCGTCGGCGACGTCGGCGATAACGATATTCTTCGCGCGGTCAAGCAGCCTGACCTTGTAAAACGGGTCGTCCATCCCGGCTGTCATGCGGGCAAAGGCTATGGCCGCGAAATAATAATGCGTCGAGCTGACGGAAAAGTAACGGATGTGCTTTCTGTTGCGGCCGTAGCGGGATTCCAGGCCGTTGTATTCGTCGAACAGTTTCTGCGCGTCGCGAATAAAGGCGGCGCCTTCCTCGCTGAGCGACATTCCGGAGTGGCTCCTGCTGAACACGGGAAAACCGAGCTCGTCCTCGAGGTTCCTTATCGTCTCCGAAAGCGTCGGCTGGGACACGAAAAGATTCCCGGCCGCCTTGCTGAGCGAGCCGCATTTTGCCACCATAAGCACATATTCAAGCTGTCGAAGTGTCATAGTCCTGCCTCCGTCTGCCGCCGTCAGTCTTTGTTGTAATCGTAATCCTTGCCGGTATAGGTTATAGGCGCAAAGCCTTCTTCTATCAGCTGGCACATGATCTCAGCCGCCTTCGGGTCGAACTGCGTTCCCGCGTTGCTCCTCAGCTCGCTGATTATCTTCTCCGTCGTCATTCCCGGTCGGTAGACGCGGTTGCTCTCCATGGCGTCGTAACTGTCAGCAACGCCGATAATGCGCGCGGTAAGGGGAATATCCTCCCCTGCAAGTCCTTCGCAGTAGCCTCTGCCGTCGTAACGCTCATGGTGGTAGCGGGCGCCGTCCGCGATGCCCGGAATGGCGTTGAACTGCGCGAGGATCTTTCCGCCGATCGCCGGATGGCTCTTTATTATCTGGTATTCCTCGTCGCTGAGCCTGGTCTTCTTGTTGAGAACATGGTCAGGAACGCCGATCTTTCCTATGTCGTGCAGCAGGCCTATATAATAGATGTTTTCGACCTGCTCTTCCGGAAGGCCCATGCGGCGCGCTATCTCCTGCGCGTATGTGGCCACACGGGTCGAATGACCGTTGGTATACTCGTCCTTGGCGTCTATGGCGCCGGATATCGTGTTCATCGCCTGTATGATGATGTTCTGAAGTTCGGCCTGCCTTGCCGCGGCCTTCCTGGCGCGGCTTCGCAGTATAAGCGAGGATATAAGTATCACGACACCGACAAACGCAACAGCCATAAGGATCCAGAACCAGATGAGCTCCGTCAGCCTGTACGCCTTGTTTATAAGCACGGAACGCTCAATGGCCGATTCTCCGGTAAGCGGATCGATTATCCTCATCTCCAGCGTGTAATTTCCGCCTTTGAGGTTTGTATAGCTGACGCTTACATGCTTATCCTTTGTGACCGTCTCCTCGGCATCGAAACCGTCAAGACGGTAACCGAGCCAGAATTCGTTGGTCTCAGAAAACAGCAGAGCGGAAATGTCCACGGTAATACGCTGGGCATCCCTCGGAAGATCCAGCGTCTGCGGATGCTCGTAGACGACGTCGTCGACCATAACGGAGTTGACGATAGCCCGAGGCATCACGACATCCTTGCCGCGGAAATAGAACAGGCTGATGCCGTTCCGCGTGGGGATATAGAGGGCGCCGTCTTCGTCCAGATAGCTCCAGGTATTCGCAGCCAGCGTTCCCGTAAGACCGCTCTTTACGCCGTACTGGGCAGTGTAGACGTCCGGATCGTCCGCTAGCAGCTGCGCCTTGTCGATGGAGAAAACGCCTCCGTTCTGGAGTATCCATACGCGGCCGCCTTTATCGTAGACATTGTATATGCTTCCCGCGCCCTTGCTGATGCTGTTGAGCACGCGGAAGCGGTCGTTTTCGCAGTAGAAGAGCTTGTCGCCCGCGCATACGAAGAAATTGCCGTTATTGTCGGCATCCTCGCCCATGCGCAGCACCACGCCCTGTGTAAGGCCTTCATTAAAGCTGAGGTTCCTTAGGCCGGAATCCGTTATCTCATAGATGCCGCTGCCGTCGGTACCGACATAGATGCGGCCGCCGAGCTGCATGGCGCAGAGCACGGATGTGGTCTCCATGCCGTCGGTCTCGCCGTAATCCTCGGCGATCTTTCCGTTTTTGACTATCGAAAATCCGAGCTGATGCCCTATAAGCATCCTTCCGTCAGCCAGGGGATACAACACGCGTATCGTGGTGCTCCTGAGTCCGGTCTCGGTATTGAATTCTGTTATGTCTCCTGTGTCAGGGTCATAACAGACCGCGCCGTGCGCGGACTGCGTACCGACCCAGACCTTTCCTTCGCGGTCTGCCGCAACGGTGCGCACCCTCGAACCTTCCAGCAGTTCGCTCAAGGGACTGCCGCAGAGCGTCCAGTCTTCATCCATCACAAGCAGGCCGGTATCAGTTCCGACATAATAATAACTGCCGGATCTTGTTACCGAGCTGATATTGTGTTCGCCCAGGTCCGAATTGTAATTGCAGCTGTCGAAGCAGCCGACGGAATAACGTATTACGCCGTAGTTGGACGAGGCGATCCAGAAGTTGCCCTCGTGGTCGCACTCTGCCCAGTTGGCGGAAAGAGCGTTGTCAGAGCCGCTGTCTACCCTGCGGAAGATTCCGTCGTTCTCAAAATAACCGAAACCGTTGATGCAGCTGGCCATTATGCGTCCGTCGTCCGCAGCGTTGAGCCTGTTGACGGTACCCGCGTCTCCGGTGGAACATGACTGCATGGAGCATCTCGCAAGATCGCCGTCCCAGTTTTCAGGCAGCCTTATATGGCGGACAGAGTTGCCGGACGAGCCCACCCAGACGCTTCCGTCAGGAGCGGTTTCAACAGCGTATACCGACCCTTCGGAGAAGAATGACGACGCATCGAGCTGCGCGACAAGCGCGTTATTCTTAATGATATAGACATTCCCCGCGTCAGACATGGACCAGACATTGTTCTGGCCGTCGACGGTAAGAGCGTAGGGATGCTCGTTTTCGAACATATCGAAGCCGAACGGGATTATTTCCGTTCCGGAGATACTTCCTACGCCGGAAGTAGATGACAGATATACCTTGCCGTCAGGACCTTCGGCAAAGTCCTTTACGCAGAGGAAGCTGTTTTCGTCGGGGGCGTTGAGCCTTGTAAATGTATCGTTCTCAAAATAGTAGGCTCCGCCGTCGTTCGTGCCGATGTAGAGCTTTCCGTCGGAAGCGGAATAAAGAGCGCGTATGGCGGTGCTCTCCAGACGGTCCCCATACTCTACAAAATTGGAGCCGTCATGGCGGATAAGCCCGCCGTAGCTTCCTATCCACAGATACCCGTCAGCCGCCTGGACTATCGTGTTGGCCTCGCCTGTCGGAAGCCCCTTCTCTTCGTTGAATATATCCGTTATATAGTTTACATGCTGACTCTCGCTTCCTGCCGCAAACGCATACAAAGGCAGGGCCAGCAGCATTGCCGCTGCGGCCGCGAGCGCAAATATCCTTTTAAAGGCTGTTTTAGAGATTTCCATATACCTTACTGCGCGCCTGTTCCGAGCAGGCCGATCTCCTCCGCGTGTGGACGCATGCCTTCTATGCAGAGCCCGACGACCTCGGAAAGTTCCATCCCGAGCATCTCACAGCCCCTGAGGATTATTTCCCTGTCGCACTTGGCGGCAAAGCGCTTGTCCTTGAACTTCTTCATTACGCTCTTGGTCTCCAGATCGGAAATGCCGTTGGGACGCATGCGTGCGCAGGCCTGTATTATTCCGGTAAGCTCGTCTACAGCAAAGAGGCTCTTTTCCAGGTCGCTTTCCGGCTTTACATCCGTGCAGATACCGTAGCCGTGGCTCATTATAGCCCTGACGTCCTCCTCTGACACGCCGAGCGCCAGCAGCTCTTTTTCCGTATGCTGCAGATGCTCCTCGGGATATTTTTCGTAATCAAAATCGTGCAGATAGCCTACGGCTTCCCAATGCTCAGGGTCAGCGCCGAAATGCTTTGCCATGGCTCCCATGGCGTACTGCACGTTGAGGGAATGGATTATGAGGTGATCCTCGGTGACCATTTCCTTATTTATCTCTTTAGCTCTTTCTATCGTAAGATCCATAATTCCGCTCCTGATATTAAGTATTATCTATGTATTTTAACATAAATTACAGTGATGATATAGAAGAAC
>JAFYFK010000257.1 GCA_017543805.1 Bacillota bacterium
GCGGTCCATTTTCCGCGCGCCTACGAGGATCTCAGAAACGCAAAGAGCATAGCCGCTCTGCAGAATGAGGACAAGTGCCTTGTAAGGGCGAGGGTGCTTCTTATAAAGCCAGGCAGGGGCTACGGCAGAAAACGCAGCCTTTCGCTGCTTGTTGAGGACGCCACGGGCCGCATGCAGGTGGTGTTCTTTTCGGCGGGCTTTATGATGAAGAGCTTCTCCCGCGGCGAAGAGTACAGATTCTTCGGAAAAGTTAAAGTCGAGGACGGCCGCGTGACCATGTTCCATCCGACCTGGGCAAAGGAGGACGAGAACGCCGAGACAGGCATAGTTCCGGTATATCCTCTGGCTTACGGCCTTACCCAGAAGGATCTCAAGCATCTTACAAAGATATCTCTCAAATGCCTTGAGGGCAGCCCCGAGACCCTGCCGGAAAGCGTCATAAAGAGCGCCAATCTCTGCGGATACCATTACGCTCTGAGCAATATTCATTATCCCGAAGGCGAAAAGCAGTATCAGGAGGCCAGGTACAGGCTAATTTTTGAAGAACTGTTCGTCTTTTCACTTGCCGTAAGGCTTTCCAAAGACCGCTTCGGAAGCGGCAGGGGCGGCAGATCAGTAAAAAGCAGCGGAGCGGAGCGTTTTATAAACAGCCTCTCCTACAGCCTGACTAACGCACAGCAGCGCGTTTATGGGGAAATACTGAAGGATATGGCATCGGAGACCGCAATGAACCGCCTTCTGCAGGGCGATGTAGGCTCCGGCAAGACAGTAATAGCGGAAGCCGCGCTGGCCCAGGCCGCATCGGCAGGGTATCAGGGAGCGTTCATGGCTCCGACGGAACTGCTGGCAAGACAGCATTTTGAGACACTGAGCAAAGACCTTGCGCCGCAGGGATATAAGATCTCGATGCTCATTGGGTCGCAGACCGCGGCGGAGAAGAGAAAAATACTCGCATCCCTCGAATCCGGAGAAACAGATATAGTGGTCGGCACACATGCTGTAATTTCCGAATCAGTAAAGTTTAAGGATCTTGCCCTGGTAATAACCGACGAGCAGCACCGCTTCGGCGTCAACCAGAGAAAGCTGCTGACGGAAAAGGGCGAAAACCCCGATGTCCTGGTAATGACGGCTACGCCGATACCGAGGACTCTTGCGGTCGTGCTTTACGGCGACCTGGACGTTTCCGTCATCGACGAGCTTCCGCCCGGGCGGCAGCCGATCGAGACCAGAAGCTACGACGACGCGGGCCGGAAATCGGCATATAAGCTGCTTTTGTCCGAGGTAGGCAAAGGACGACAGGCATATATAGTTGCGCCCTTTATAGACGATTCTGACGCTCTTGAGGGGCATTCGGCGGAGAGTCTGTACGACGATTTCACAAAGACTTACCCGGATATTCCCGCCGCGCTGCTGCACAGCGGTATCAAGGCTAAAGACAAGGATGCCATAATGGAAGCCTTCTACAAAGGTGAGATTTCCGTTCTGATTTCCACGGTGGTTATCGAAGTAGGCATCAACGTTCCGAACGCTACGGTCATGCTGATAGAGAACACTGAGCGTTTCGGCCTGGCCCAGCTGCATCAGCTCAGGGGGCGCGTCGGAAGAGGCTCCGAGCAGTCCTACTGCCTGCTGGTTTCCGGTGAGGAGAGCGAAGTGTCAAAGGAACGTTCCGATACCATGTGCAGGACCTCGGACGGCTTTGAGATCGCGGAAAAGGATCTTGAGATGCGAGGCCCGGGAGAGATCTTCGGATTCCGCCAGCACGGCCTGCCGCAGCTTAAGCTCGCAGACCCTGCAAAGCACCTGAACATTGCGCAGAAAGCGGGCGCAGAAGCCTCAAAACTGCTCGAAAACGACCCTAAACTGGAATGTAAGGAGAATTGCATGCTCGGGGAGCGGATACGCGCCGATTTCCTTAAGAATGACAGTCTGACATTGTAGCAGAGCGCTGTTAATGATATATTAAAAGTATGAGAATTATTGCAGGCCTTTTAAGAGGCAGAAAACTTAAATCACCGAGGGGCGGTGATGTGCGCCCCACCAGCGACAAGGTCAAGGAAGCCGTGTTTTCCATGCTTCTTCCGTATATGGAAGATGACTTTGTGGCGATGGACGTGTTTACCGGAAGCGGCAATCTCGGGCTGGAAGCGATAAGCCGCGGCGCAAAGACAGTGTATTTTTCCGATTCGAGCCGCGAAAGCCTCAGGCTGGCAAAGGAGAACGTGCAGATCTGCGGCGTCGAGGACAACGCGGTGCTTCTGCTCGGGGATTTCAGGGCGAACATAAAGCGCGTTCACGACAAGGTCAACATATTCCTGGTCGATCCGCCGTACGCCGACGGGGATATACCGGACGTCCTGAGGACGATCAACGAAGCCGGAAACCTTGCTCCCGGCGGGGTCATAGTCTGTGAGCATCTGTATAGGGACCGTCTGCCGGAAGAGCTGCACGGCTTTACAGCTGTAAAAGACCGCCGTTACGGGGCAATAGGGGTAACCATGTACGAAAAGGCCGAAGAGCCGGAGGAAGATAAATGACAAAAGGGCTGTACGCCGGGTCGTTCGACCCGATAACGATCGGACATCTTGACATATTGGAAAGAGCGGCCAGGCTCTGCGACGAGCTGACCATACTCGTGGTCCGCAACTACTCCAAAAAGCTTCTTTACAGCGAGGCGGAGCGCGTCGAGATGATACGCCGCGCCACAGCGCATATACCGAATATCCATATCGATTTCCTCAACGGCCATCTTGCGACTTTCGTGCTCGAAAACGATTACAACGTGGTATACAGGGGTTTGAGAAATAATGCCGACTTTGATTACGAAATACAGTTGGCACAGATATACGCGAAGTATTATAATAATAAAGTTGAAACAGTTTATCTGATGACGGATCCGCGCTATTCCTACATCAGTTCCAGCATAGTAAAGGAAAACTTTATGCTCGGGGCCGATGTGTCCGGCTGGGTGGCGCCGTCCACGCTTGAATATATGAAAGAACTGCAGAAGAAACAGGGGGAAAAGAAATGAAAGTACTTGAGCTGCTCGACGAACTTGATGAGATAATAGAAGTTGCTTCTTCCGTACCGGTTGTAAGGAAGGTCATGGTCGACCCGAACGAGGTCACCGAGATAGTAAAAGAGATACGCCTTGAGCTGCCTGACGAGATCCAGCAGGCACAGTGGATCAAAAACGAACGCACCAGAATACTCGACGAGGCAAAGGAAGAGTACGAGCGCATAATAGCCGAAGCCCGCGAAAAGGCCGACAGGATGGTCGAAGAGGACGAGATAACGATCCGCGCAAAGGAACGCGCGGAGGAGATACTCCGCATCGCCCGCGACAATTCCTCCGTCATGAAGATGAGCATCCTGGACTATACCGACAGCATGCTCTACAACCTTCAGGAGAAGGTCGACGAAGTTTATGCTACATTCTTTACAGACATGTATGACCAGCTGCAGGGCACCTTCAATAAGATCAACAACAACATCTCCTCCAGCAGGAGCGAGGTCAAGGAACAGATCTACAAATCCCAGCAGCAGGCGGAAAGCGGCAAGTAATGACTATAGCCGGCATAATAGCCGAATACGATCCGTTCCACAACGGGCATAAATATCTGACGGACTGCGTGCGTGCGGAGCTTTCTCCGCACGCCGTTGTTGTAGTTATGAGCGGAAACTTTACCCAGCGCGGCATGCCGGCGGTGCTGGATAAGTTTACGAGGGCAAGGCTTGCGGTGGAATGCGGCGGTGCGGATCTTGTACTTGAACTGCCGACGGTGTTTGCCGTTAATGGCGCGACGGAGTTCGCTAAGGGCGGGGTCCGCGTTCTGAAAGGTCTGGGCTGCGTGACACATCTGGCATTCGGAAGCGAGAGCGGAAACGCGGAAGCGCTGCAGAAGGCGGCGGAGCTGTCTGTCAATGAAGACGACGATTTTAAAGCCGCCGTGCAGCGTTTTTCCGCTGCCGGGCTCTCCTATCCGGCAGCGTATTCAAGAGCCTTCAGCGAGCGATTTCCGGCTTTTAAAGGCATGTTTGACGGCGCATCCAACGACGTGCTCGCGCGAGAATATCTGAAGCAGAACATCCTGCAGAATGCGGGCCTTGTTCCGCTTGCTGTAAAACGCGTAGGGGCAGGGCACGACGTCTATTGCGGAGGATCTGCTGCAGAAAATGCTGAAAAGGGTTTTACATCGGCTTCAGCTATTAGATCTGCTTTACAGAGTTGTGTTGACATAAAACAAATTATTGATACAGTACCTGGACCAGTTTTTGATGCACTAAATAAAACGAAAACGGGTGACGCGGACCCGTCTCAGATATATTTTGATCTTCTTCGCTACAAACTCATCGTCACGCCCGAACCCGAGATCGCAAATCTCTTAAGCGCCGGAGAAGGAATTGAATACAACCTGAAAGAAGCCATCAAAAAAGCAGAGACCCTGGATCAGCTGATAAAACAGACATCGTCCAAACGCTTCACCTACGCCAGAGTGTCCCGTGTAC
>JAFYFK010000258.1 GCA_017543805.1 Bacillota bacterium
ATGGCAAGCCCGAGCCCTGTGCCTTCGACTGTGCTGTTGTGCTCCATGTCGACTCTTTCGAACTTGGTGAAGAGCTTGTCCATATCGTCCCTGTGGATGCCTATGCCGGTATCCTTCACGGCAATTACCAGTTCCACAGGCTCGCCCTCGCGGACGGCGGTCCCCTCCTTCATCCGCACGGAGAGCCGGACGCAGCCCTCTTTTGTGTATTTTATTGCGTTGTTCAGGATGTTGGTAATGACCTGGCGCACGCGGACCTCGTCGCCGTAAAGCCCGTCGGGCAGGCCGCTGTCCACGTCGACAGAAAAGTCCAGGCCCTTGTCGGCAGCCTTGAACGATATCATATTGCTGACATCATTGAGCACGGAACTGAATTTGTAGTCAGCCTCCGCAAGCTCCATCTTGCCGGACTCTATCTTCGAAAAGTCCAGAATATCATTGATTATCGCAAGGAGATTGTGACCGGCGCTGTCCACATTGCCCGCGCAGCCGGAGATCTCCGTAAAGGCGCCGCGCAATGCGGTCTGATCCTTCGGGACCTGGTCGCGGGCCTTGAGGCTCTCGCGTAGTATCATCTCGTTCATTCCGAGCACGGCGTTTATGGGCGTGCGGATCTCGTGGGACATATTGGCCAGAAAATCGCTCTTTGCCTTGTTGGCCCTGTCCGCGTCCTCCTTGGCCCTGATCAGCTCGTCCGCGTAATCCATCTGGTGCAGGGTATTTTTATGATACTGGACCATAATGTAGGTGCACAGGAAGGAATCCGCGATGTAAAGGATAGGGAAACGCTGCACGACTATTTCCGGATAAGACAGTTCAACAAACTGCCGCAGTGGCGTGTAGAAAAGCATCAGGTAAAGGATCGAAAAGTGGACTGACATGATTATGCCGGCCCTGACGCTTACAAGGTAGCAGAATGCCCACGGCAGAAGAAGCGTCCAGAAAATGACCAGACTCTGCCCCGCGCTTATGGTAACGGCGTCGTAGGTATAAATGAGAGAGATGCCGACCACGCCAATAATGCAGGCAACGCGGCGCTTATCCCTGAATGCCATGAAGTATATGATAAGCATGCTGATAACGCTGAGGGCAACGCTGCTTACCAGGGCCTGATAATACCCCTGGGAAAAGTTCATGGTCCCGGTTATGAGGTTTACGAGCAGAACGAGCCCCGCGCCGACCGAAATCCCGCGGACGTTCTTTTCGTAACGTTCGCCGACAAAAATGCTCCGGCCGAGCTCTTTCCAGGTGTTCTGCAAAAACCTTATCATGGATATGCCTCCGCTTTTATTATAGCAAAACAAAGACCGCAGATAAACTGCGGCCTTTGATGATTACTTTAAACCGGCTAAGCGGAAAAGATTACTTCCACTCTTCGTAGCCTTCCGGTACAGCGTTGTAGCTGAATTCCGGAGTCGGGAAGGTTCCGGCGACAACTTCATCATAGAAGTCGTCGAGAGCCTTGACCATGGGCTGACGGAGCTCTGCGAAGTGCTTAACGAACTTGGGCTTGAAGTCGCCGAAGAGTCCGGTCATATCGTAGAGGTTGAGCTCCTGACCGTCGCAGTACGGGCCTGCGCCGATGCCGGCGCCCGGGATGCGGAGGGTCTTGCAGATCTTGTGGGCTACTACGGAAGGCATGCACTCGAGGCAGACCGCGAACGCGCCTGCTTCCTGAACAGCCAGAGCGTCTTCAACGAGCTTGTCTGCGGCAGCCTTTGCCTTGCCCTGGAGCTTCATGCCGCCGATTGCGGAAGCGCTCTGCGGGGTGAGTCCGATGTGAGCCATTACGGGGATGCCTGCATCTACGATAGCCTTGATGCGGGGAGCCATGTTTGCGCCGCCTTCGAGCTTGACGCAGTCGGAGCCGCCTTCCTGCATGATGCGGTTTGCGGTCATGACAGCCTGCTCGTTGCTTGCATTGTAGGTACCGAACGGCATGTCGCCGACGATGAAGGTATGGGGAGCGCCCTTAACAACAGCCTTGATGTGATGGATCATCATATCGAGGGTTACGGGAATGGTGGAACCGAAACCGGTTATAACATTGCCGAGGGAGTCTCCTACGAGGATCATTTCGGTCTTGGATTCGTCTACGATACCGGCCATCGTGTAATCGTAGCAGATAGACCATGTCCAGAGCTTTCCTTCTTCCTTATAGCGCTGGAAATCCTGAATAGTATTTTTCTTCTTGCCTTCTACCATGTCTTCCTCCTAAATATAGATACATGCAAAAAAGCTTATAAATTGCTCTAACATTTAGATTATAACATCTAATTTACCCACATTAAAGGGTGTTGTTCAAAAGTTTTTCCATGACGGGGTTGGTATAGTCAAGCCCCTCCGCGGTAAAGCGGATGCGGCCTCCGCGCTTTTCCAGGAGGCCGGCGTTTACAAGCGTGCTGAAGGCCGGGTCAAAATCGTCCTCAAATCTCTTGCCGAACATCGCGTAGTAGACCGCCGGGTCAAATCCGTCGACAAGGCGAAGCTCTGTAAATACAAAGTCGCCCTTCGGATCCGGCGCGTCGTCGCCGGTGCGTTTACCGTTTACGCAGGAATGCGCGGATGTCCCGAACCCGAGATAATCCTGCATAGTCCAGTATTTGAGATTATGGCGGCATTCGTGACCCGGGAGCGCGGCGTTTGATATCTCATAATGATGGTAGCCGGCACTTTTGAGCATGTTTACCGCCATATGGTACATGCGGCGGTTTTCCTTCCAGGAAGGAAGCGTCAGGGAACCCAGTCGGTAAGCGTCATAAAGAGGAGTACCCTCCTCCAGCTGTAGGCTGTAGAACGAAATATGTTCAGGGCGGAGCTCCAGGGCCTGCGCCAGCGTCTCCTTCCAGATGTCGGCGGTCTGTCCGGGAACGCCGAACATAAGGTCTATATTGCGGGAGAAAGCCTTTCTGTAGCCGGTGCGTATATCCGATACCGCGCGGAAAGCTTCGAGAGCGGTCTTTGAATCGTGGATGCGTCCGAGAGATCTCAGTATATCGTCATTGAAAGACTGCACGCCCAGAGAAAGCCTGTTGACGCCGGCATCGGCGTAAGCCTGAAGCTGGGTGCTGTTTACAGTTCCGGGATTTGCCTCAATACTTATCTCGACGTCCTTTATAACGTCAAAGCAGTCCCTGATCGCGGACAGTATGGAAACGACTGAGCGGGCAGGCGCGATCGAAGGCGTGCCTCCCCCGAAGAAGATGGAGTCGACATAATATTTATTATTAAAACTGCGCGCTTTTCCCCGTATTTCGACGCATATGTCGCTGCAGTAAGCCGCCATGCGGTCTTTGTCAAGGCCGTCGTTTTTTAAAGGATAAGATACAAAATCACAGTACAGGCACTTCCTCACGCAATAAGGGATATGGACATATATTCCGAGCGGTCTGCGGCCTGCAGTCTCCCTCGCGGAAATTATCATTTCTTTCCCTCGTCGTATTTAAGGACAGCGGTGAACGCCTCCTGCGGCACCTCGACGGTACCGAACTGCTTCATGCGCTTCTTGCCTTCCTTCTGTTTTTCCAGAAGCTTTTTCTTACGGGATATGTCGCCGCCGTAGCACTTGGCGAGAACATCCTTGCGGTAAGCCTTTACAGTCTCCCTGGCGATCACCTTCTGCCCTATCGCTGCCTGGATGGGCACCTCGAACTGGTGCATCGGGATGACTTCCTTGAGCTTTTCGCAGACGAAGCGGGCCCTCACGTAGGCCTTGCTCTCGTGGACTATCATCGAGAAAGCGTCCACTACTTCCCTGTTGAGCATGTAATCCAGCTTGACGAGCTGGGACTTTTCGTAATGGTCGAACTCGTAGTCCAGCGATCCGTAGCCGCGGGTCTTGGACTTGAGCGCGTCGAAGAAATCGTATATGACCTCGTTTAGGGGCAGCATGTAGTGCAGCGAAACGCGCGTCGGGGTGATGTATTCCATGTGCTCCATAACGCCGCGGCGGTCCTGGCAGAGTTCCATTATCGGCCCAACATATTCCTTGGGCAGCATAATGGTCGCCTTGACCATAGGCTCCTCGATGTGGTCATACTCCGTTGGATTGGGCATATTGCTGGGGTTCTGGATCATCTTAACGGTTCCGTCCGTCATAACGACCTTGTAGATTACGCTGGGCGTGGTGGTTATGACGTCCAGATCGAATTCCCTCTCCAGGCGCTCCACGATTATTTCCATGTGCAGGAGCCCCAAAAAGCCGCATCTGAAGCCGAAACCGAGCGCGGTCGATGTTTCGGGCTCAAAGACGAAAGCGGCGTCGTTTACCTGCATTTTTTCGAGGCAGTCCTTTACGTTTTCGTATTTTTCGCCCTCGGCCGGGTATATGCCGCAGTAGACCATGGACTGGACCTTTTTATATCCCTTGAGAGGCTCTTTTGTGCGCTCTTTTGCAAGAGTTATGGTGTCGCCCACGCGGGCGTCCCTGACCTGCTTGATGCTGGCGCAGATGTAGCCTACGGAACCTGCGGAGAGCTCGGCGACAGGAGTCTGGTACGGCGCGTTGACGCCTACCTCCGTGACCTCGTATTCCTTTCCGGTATTCATCAGGAGGATCTTATCGCCCGTTTTAACGCTTCCGTCGAAGATGCGGGTATATATGACCACTCCCTTGTAATTGTCGTAATATGAGTCGAAAATGAGCGCCTTAAGGGGGGCTGAGGGGTCGCCTGCAGGCGCGGGCACCTTTTCGACGACAGCTTCGAGCACCTGGTCGATGTTGAGGCCTTCCTTTGCCGAAATGCAGGGAGCGTCCGACGCGTCGAGGCCTATCACGTCCTCTATCTCGGCGCGGACTTCCTCCGGGTGGGCCGACGGCAGATCCATCTTGTTGAGCACCGGGACTATCTCCAGGTCCTCGTCGAGCGCAAGATAGACGTTCGCGAGCGTCTGCGCCTCCACGCCCTGGGTCGCGTCCACGACAAGCACAGCCCCTTCGCAGGCGGCGAGGCTGCGGGAGACCTCATAGGTGAAGTCCACATGCCCCGGCGTGTCGATAAGGTTAACGATATACTCGTTTCCGTCCTTGGCCTTATATATGAGGCGCGTGGTCTGCAGCTTGATGGTTATGCCGCGCTCGCGCTCCAGGTCCATATTGTCGAGGAACTGCTCGCGCATGTCGCGGTGGGCCACAGTTCCGGTGTTCTCGATGAGCCTGTCAGCCAGAGTGGACTTGCCGTGGTCGATGTGAGCTATGATGCTGAAATTTCTTATATACTTCTGATAATCTTCCATAATGATTTATTTTAACATAAAAGCGGTTACGGGAAAATCCCGCAGCCGCTTAAAATTTATCCGTTTCGCGCCATTCTATTTTATGGCTATTCCGAGGCTCCTGGCTATCGCCGCGAGCTCGGTGCGCGTGTGCATGCCGGTCTTGTCCAGCATATTCTGTATGTGGTATTTGACCGTGCTCGGGGCAATTCCGAGCCTTTCGCCTATCTCGGAGTTGCTGTCCCCGCTGATAAGCTCGCGAAGCACCTCAAGTTCCCTCTCCGAAAACGCGCGGTTGTCGGTATTCCCTATGACGACCAGCGGCGTCTCCTCCGGATAAATGCTCTCGCCGTTCATGGTGCGCAGCATGACCTCCAGTATGGGTTCCTTCTGCGCCTCCTTGTACCAGAAGCTGTCCACGCCTATGCTCTTTGCGCGGGCAAGCCATGAGCTCTCCGGCATGCTGGTGACGATTATTATCTTCACCTCCGGGAAGGATCTTTTTATGACCTCCGCGGCATCGAGGCCGCTGCTCCCGAGCTCAGTCATAACATCCATGAGAATGAGGTCCACGCTTCCGTGGCGGCAGAAGTCAAGGGCCATCTCGGCGTTGGAGATCGACGCGACGTGCGAAAAGCGCTCGTCGGAATTAACGTAGATCTCAAAAAGCTGGCGAGGCATTTCCTGATCTTCGACTATAAGGACTCTATAAGGCATTATCTTCCCCTCCCTCCGGAATGCTTACGCTGAGGCGGAACTCCGGCGCGGCTTCGGTCTTCATGCTGCCTCCGGCAGCTTCTATGCGGTTCCTCAGGTTTACGAGTCCGCCTTTTTCTCCAATATAGCTCTCCGGGCGTATCCCGTCGTTTGTAAATACGGCGCTCAGATATTTATCGCTTTCCCGGACCGAAATATACATAGTTTCCGCTCTGCCGTGCTTGTATGCGTTCGCGAGGGCTTCGCGCGCCGCGAGCAGGAAGAGCGAGAGCTGCGCGCTGTCTTCCGTCTCCGGCTTTCCGTCCCATTCGATGCGCATTCCGAGAACGGAAGCAAGCTCCGTAAGATCCGACACCACATTGCTGCTCTTTCCAGTATCCGCTTCCTTCGCGAGCAGCAGAGCCGGTCCCTGCCACATGCGCAGGATCCTGATGCGCTCGGCTTCGCCGCCGCTGTGCAGAAGCGTCTTGGTCTGCAGGATCATGCGGTTCATCTCGTCGTGGATGTTCATCTTGGCCTGCAGTATCTCCTGCCTGCGGACTGTATCCGTAATCGTGTTTCCGTATGCCTTCATTCCGGCTGACAGCTGCCTTGCGCGCTCGTTGTCCAGGCGCAGCTCCTCCGTCTTCTGATACAGCTCGGTGATGTCGTCCGCAATTATTTCGTGCAGAGGCGATCCCTCGTAGACAAGTTCTCTGTGGCGGAAGGATACCGCGGTGCCGTCCGGAAGGCTCTGCACCGGGTCATCCTTTACATATCCGCAGAGCAGGCTGCCGTCCTGAAGGTCCCGGCCGAACAGGCTGCGGCAGATGTCGTTCATGCGGTGGTTGACGAGCAGGCAGCGCCCGTCAGGCAGATAGTAGCACAGGCCGGCGGGAAGACCGTCAAGGCTTTCCTTTATAGTGGTCGTGGTTATATTGTTCCTGCGCCATTTAAGTATGTTAATGTAATAAAACGCGCAGTAAAACGTTACCGCAAGCAGGAGGACCGCGAATACCGCGGCCGGTATCCTAAGCAGAGCTGCCGGCACAGGCTCGTCTTTTCCGTAAAGGCGGAGCACCGTACCTTCCCTGCAGACATGCATTATCAGATACGACAGAAGGAAACCTGCCGCGGCGCCGGCTGCGGCGCTCTTTCGTTTCTGGCGCATCAAAAGCATAAAAACAGCCATGCAGAAAAAGCAGGACAGAAGCGCCCAGAAGCATACTGTATTCTGAACGGGGACCGGACAGTTTATCAGAGGCTTCATGCCGGATCACCCGCCTTTCCTAGGCTGCAGCGTATGTATGTGTTTCCGTCTTCCGTGAAGCAAGACGCGGAAGCTGTTTCAGGAAGGTCAAGGCTGACGCCTTCGAGTGACATTTTAAACAGCGATCCGCCGATCGATATCTGAAGGCCTTTCAACTCCGGCAGAGAAGCTTCGAGCGCGGACTCAAACAGAGAATACGCGCCGATCACGGACTGTGACGGGACCTCCGCCCCGCCTTCAAAATACAGACCTGCCGGCACCCCGGTCTCCCTGACCGAACGCAGGGACTCGGCTATGGCAAGGCTCAGTTCCTCCGTGTTCATCTCCTCCCTGTCTGCCGCGATAAGGGTCAGATTGGCGAAGCGCTTTATGTAAGCCGCGTAAACACAGAGCAGCTTAAGGTCCTCGTCAAGATGCGAGGGATCCTCCTCAGCGCGGGAGCACAGCTCCGTTATCTTCTGAGACTGCGGAAGCACCTTGCCGGCAATGTCGTCATAGACCCTGGTCTTTGCCTCTATGCTGGCGCGCTCCTTTTTTAAGTCGTTCTCGAGGCGTATAAGCTCGGCCTCTTCAGCCAGATGTTCGCCCAGTTCCTCAAGCTCGCTGTTTATCTGGTCCAGCTCCGTCGTGTCGTCCTGCCAGTACACATACCCGCCGGATACCGGCTTTCTGTGCACGCGCGTATGGCTGTCCAGGGAAATGGCGGCCTCCGATGAAAGCTGCTCTTTTGTAAGCTGAGCAGCCTTGTTGCTCCGATAGATGACATTGTATCCGCGGTCAGCTATCTGCGAAGCCGTGTCAGATGCCTCAAACAGCTTTGCGTAACCCTCGTTGGAAGGAATAAGGCCTATATACATAAAACTCAGCCACAGAGCAGCCATGGTAAAGCATATACCCTCCGGGAGCTCGCCGAGCAAGGTGCCGTTCATGCGCGGCCAGAGGTCTGCTGCATACAGTGCAGCATAAGTCACGCCGAATACCGACGGGATGACAGGTATCCATATGAG
>JAFYFK010000259.1 GCA_017543805.1 Bacillota bacterium
GCACCGGTGAAGAGGGCTATGACGCACTGCAGGACGTGGAGTAGGTAAGAGGTCTGAAGATGAAAAAAGAACTGCTGTATGAAGGAAAAGCCAAAAAGATCTTTGCGACGGACGATCCGCAATTGTTGATCGTATCTTACAAAGATGACGCGACAGCTTTTAACGGACAGAAAAAAGGAACGATCAGGGGCAAAGGAGTCATCAACAACCGCATGAGCAATTTCCTTATGCAGCGTCTCGAAAGGCACGGGATCCCGACACATTTCGTCGAAGAACTGTCCGACAGGGAAACGCTGGTACGCAAAGTCGAAATAGTCCCGCTGGAAGTTATTGTCCGCAATATTTCCGCAGGTTCCTTCGCGAAGCGCTACGGCGTCGAAGAAGGGATGCGCTTCGGGGCACCGGCTGTTGAGTTCTCCTATAAAAGCGATGAGCTGGGAGATCCTCTGATGGCCGACGCTCACATAACAGCGCTGAATCTGACGTCTTCGGAGGAACTGCAGACGATACGGGCATATGCGCTTAAGATCAATGATTTCCTCAAGGCCTTCTGGTCGGAACGCGGGATCACGCTGGTGGACTTCAAACTTGAATTCGGAAGGCTTCCGGACGGAAAGATCATTCTGGCAGACGAGATCAGCCCAGACACCTGCCGTCTCTGGGACAGCGCCACCGGAGAAAAACTGGACAAGGACCGCTTCCGCAGAGACCTCGGCGGAGTTGAAGAAGCATATTCAGAGATAATGAAAAGGCTGGAAGAACATGTCTGACCGTCACATCCACGAAGAATGCGGAGTTTTCGGGATATATTCCGGGAAACCGTCGGAACTTGCGGCTCTCACATATTTCGGGATCTACGCGCTGCAGCACCGCGGCCAGGAAAGCGCAGGAATAGTCGTTTGCAGTGACGGAGTATTCAGTTCCGTTAAAAGTACAGGACTTGTAAGCGAAGTCTTCTCTGCAGAACGGCTTAAGAGCCTTGGGGAAGGAAACATCTCCGTAGGCCATGTCCGCTACGCGACGACGGGCAGCGACAGCGCGCAGAACGTGCAGCCGCTTCTGATAAATCACGGCAAAGGCAGCATGGCGCTTGCGCATAACGGAAATCTTACGAACTCCTATGAACTGCGCAGCGAGCTTGAAAATAACGGAGCGATCTTCCACACGACGACGGATTCCGAAGTCATAGCATATATGATCGTACAGGAGCGTCTTCGCTGCGGGAGCATAGAAGAAGCTGTGTCCAGGGCAATGGACCGTCTGGACGGCGCTTACTCGCTGGTCATTTCCTCTCCGAGCAAACTGATCGCAGCAAGGGATCCGCACGGATTCCGCCCGCTGTGTATGGGGCGCAGAAAAGACGGAAGCATAGTTTTCGCGTCGGAAAGCTGTTCGCTGGACGCCGTAGGCGCCGCATTCGAACGAGACATCGAGCCGGGAGAGGTCGTGACAGTCGGAGGGGACGGGCTGCGCGCAGACCGCAGCCACTGCGGAAAATGCCCCAAGCAGCTCTGCGTTTTCGAATTCATATACTTTTCGAGACCGGACTCAGTTATTGACGGTGAAAACGTAAGCCTCGCAAGGCAGACGGCCGGCGCGTTCCTCGCACAGGAACACCCGGTCGGGGCAGATATAGTTGTCGGCGTCCCCGATTCCGGTCTTGACGCAGCCCTCGGTTACGCAAAAGCTTCCGGAATACCTTACGCCATAGGTTTTACAAAAAACAAATATATCGGCAGGACTTTCATAACGCCGACACAGAGCGAACGGGAGTCCGGCGTCGATATAAAACTCAATCCCATCGTTCCGGTCATAGCCGGCAAACGCGTAGTGTTGATAGACGATTCGATAGTGCGCGGAACGACATGCAGAAAGACTATCGGTCTTCTGCGCCGAGCCGGAGCGGCAGAGATACATATGCGCGTCAGCGCGCCGCCGTTTATCGCTCCCTGTTTCTACGGAACGGACATCGAAAACGCGGAGGGATTGATAGCAAACAATCACAGCGTTGAAGAGATCGCAAAGATAATAGGCGTCGATTCTCTCGGTTATCTGAGTAAGGAGCACGCAAAACAGATGGCCGGCAAAGCCGGAAGCGTTTGCACGGCATGCTTCAGCGGGAAATATCCGACAAAGATTCCCGAAAAGACCGCCAAAAACCGTTTTGAACTGAAAATACACAGATGATTATCTGACAGGAGGTCACTATGTGCTCGATAATGGGTTTTGAACATCAGGTGCTTAAGGAAGACGAGATCCGGGAATTCTTTGACCGGACAGTCTCCCGCGGGCCGGATATGAGCCGCACGGAAAGCGTCGGCAGGGGCTGGCTGGGCTTCCACAGGCTCGCGATAATGGGCCTTCACGAGGAAGGCATGCAGCCCTTCCACCACTTAAAGAACGCCTGCGTCTGCAACGGCGAGCTCTACGGCTTCCGGCCGGTCAAAGAGGCGCTGCAGGCCGAAGGCTATACCTTCGAGAGCGATTCCGACTGCGAGATAATCCTGCCGCTCTACGAAAAATACGGCACGGACATGTTCGCTCAGCTGGACGCCGAATTTGCGATGATAATCTACGACGGAGACACTGACCACTTTATCGCCGCGCGCGACCCCATCGGCATCCGCCCGCTGTTCTACGGACAGCTGGAGGACGGCAGCTATGTGTTCGCAAGCGAGGCCAAGAACCTGATAGGGCTCTGTAAAAAGGTGATCCCTTTCCCGCCGGGCCACTACTTCAAGGACGGCCGCTTTGTCCGCTACGCGGATATCACCACAGTTCCGGAGACCGCAAGCGGCAGGCCGAAATACATCAAGGGCGACCTCGACGCAATATGCGCGGGCATACGTTCAAGGCTGATCGAGGGCATCGAAAAGCGCCTGGACGCCGACGCGCCTCTGGGCTTCCTGCTCTCCGGCGGCCTGGATTCCAGTCTGGTATGCGCGGTTTCCGCAA
>JAFYFK010000260.1 GCA_017543805.1 Bacillota bacterium
TCCTCGTCAAGAAGCGATGTGTACTGCAGCATCGTGTCGAGGAAATCCGCCCCGATGTGGTAGTGGCCGTAAGCCTTGAGCACCTCCGCTGCGGACTCGGTGTCCTTCGCGTCGTCCATATCCGGACCCATCGTATCGTCGTGGGCTGCCGCAAAAATGTCCTTTATGAGGTCAAACTCTGCCGGGCTCGTCTCGATGCCCATGGCTGCAAGCTTGCGGAAGCAGCTGTAGTAGTTGTGGTCCCTGAAGAGATCGACCAGCGCCAGGCTGTCGCGGCTGAGCTCGATGTGGGCGAAAGCCTGCTCGACCATCTCGCGGGTGAAGTTTGTGATGCCGGCGAGATCAAGCACAGCTTCGAGGCGGTCTGCATTTTTCGCCTCGGCAACCTCCTGTACAAGGTTTGCATCTGCCATGACGCTTGTAACCTTCTCCGGGATCGTGAGCTCGATGACCGGTGCCTTCGTCTCCTCGGCAACTTTGACCTTGCCCTTGATGTAGCCTGCCTCCACGAGCCAGCGGGCCTCGTCGGTCAGCGTCTCGCTGTAGGGACGTGTGTGGTAGCCGAGCTCTCTCTCCGCCTTGGAGTAGTCGAAGGAGTTGTTTCTGTCCAGATTGTAGACGGCGAAGTTCGTCATGAGCGGCTTCTCGCCGGTCTTCGCGGCCTTCTTCTCCATGGAAGCGGCCAGACGGTAAGCCATCGCGATCGGCACGTAGAAGAGGGGCTGCTTGCAGCCGCACGCGTCGTGGAGCATCTTCGCGACTTCCTTCAGCGTGACTTCCTTGTTGCCCAGGATGTAGCACTCGCCCTTGCGGCCTTTGTCGCAGGCTGCGATCGTGCCGAAGGCCAGGTCTCTGACGTCACAGAGGTTGAAGCTGCCGCCCATGCCGACCGGCATCTCGCCGTTCATGATCTTGATGATCGTGCCGGTGGTCTCGCTGATCGCGTGGTCGTTCGGTCCGAGGATACCGCTCGGATGTACGACGCAGGCGTTCATGCCTTCCGCTGCCGCATCCAGAACCTTCTGGGTGGCCATGGCCTTGCTGCGGCTGTACCAGCCGACGACCTTGTCGTCATCGTAGGGAACAAACTGATTGACCTCTTTGATCTTCTGGCCCTTCGGAAGTTCCGGGATTGCGCCCGTGCTGGAGACATAGACGAGCTTTCTCATGCTGTCGTGGCTCTTTGCCGCCGCGATGATGTTCTCGGTGCCGCCGACGTTGACGGCGATCAGCTTTTCGTTGTAGTCCGGATTCACCGTGACCATGGATGCGCAGTGGATGCAGATCGTCTCGTAGCCTGCCGGAACGTCGAAGAATCTCGAGCAGTCCTCGGCGCTGCAAAGGTCGCCTTCGAAGATTTCAACGCCTTCCGGGATATATTTAATTGCCGGGTCGCCCTTAAGCACGAAGGCCCGGACCTTGTCGCCGCGCTCTATGAGCTGGGAGCAGATGTTGCTGCCGAGGAATCCTGCTGCGCCGGTGAGTAAGTAGATCGTATTCTGGTTCTTCATTTTTATATTCTCCTTTTTTAGTATGAGACCCGCCTTTGCGTGTCCGGTTTCTGTTGTTTTCGCTGAACCAAGAATACATCCCGAAGATAAACGAAAGGTAAATTTTTCCGTTTATGTATTATTTATCTTTGAAAATAAAACCCGCCCGGAGCATGTCACAATCCCCGGGCGGCAATTCATCATTCTTTACTCTATTGTCTTCCAGTCCTTAAGAATCCTCTTCTCACTGTCAAACGAAACGAGGTGCCTCGCTCGTACCCTGGCTTTCACGAACCGTCCCTGCCATCGTCCTGCTTATTCCGCAAAGTAAAAAATGCAGTCACGGAGAGTGTCAAAGATATAATCGCAATTGCGCAGGCAAACAGCCTGCCGCCATCCGCAGCGGTGAGCACATAACCCAGTGCAGCGAGATAATAAACGGTCTGGATACCTGTAATGATTTTTAAGATCCCGCGATACTTCAGGTAATCGCAGGAGCATACGCACTGTGTGATCCCGAGCGCACCGGTACATATATACAGCAGTAAAATCAGGTTGTTGTCTGCTGTCCGGACATTCTGTATAGATCCGATGATCCAGAAGATCCCCAGGCAAACCGTTCGCTTTAATATTCTCTTGATCTTCA
>JAFYFK010000261.1 GCA_017543805.1 Bacillota bacterium
ACCCGGGGTGTTTTTTATGGTATAATATGCACATCTATTTGGGAGGTCTTGCTTAAGGAAACGTTCAGTGCCGGTATTGCTTGCTGTTTTTCTGATACTTGCGTGCGGAACCTTTGCCTGTGCGGACGGTCCTTATGAAGAGGGCCTTTACTGCAGGCATGTTTCGGAAAACTGGGACGATGAAAACGGATGCTATATATATGAGTCAGTGCCTGAAGGCGCACTTGTTAATACCGCCGGTGCAACGCTTTATTACAACATTGCAGCTGAATTTTTCTACGTCGACGCTGACGGCAACATGGCTTCGGTCCCGTTTTCGGATCTGACATTTGCCGGCCGTGAAGAGGAAGACGGGGACGATGATCCTGACACTTACTACACTGCCGAAGAGCAGTTCTGTGAAGAGACAGCTCTTACTTATACGAATATCTGGATCTCAGGCTTTGGTGATAGCGGATACGCGGAATACAACGGAAGCCGCGTAATGATCTTCGGCGAACTTCCGGATGTAGCCTTTTACAGTTCCTCCGATGACTCTGAGGACACATTCATCTTCGACGAAAAATGGACATGCACCCCGGAAGACAATACGGTATACCTGGCTTCCCGCAACGGAATTACACTTACGGATTTCATAAATGAAAGCCGGAACACCGTCACAGTAACATGGCTTGACGAACAGCATATACAGATAAGCGTTATCGATCTGCAGGAAAATAATCTCTACGGCATATGCAGGGGCTCATACGCAAACGGCGATCCGCTCGAGGACGATTTTACCGTTTCGTTCATTTGTCTGGACGGTTTCCCGCATCTCTTCTGGCGCATAACGAGTACCGGAGTATTGGGGATCGTCAGCAGCGTTGAGGATGGCTATACAGACAGGGAACTTATAATCGGCAAGGGGTATGAGCAGGCTGTCGAATTCCTGTACGGCGTGGAAGGCGGAGAACTTGAAAATGTCAAATTCAAGGATTTTGTATTCGAGGGCGATTTCTTTACCGCCGAAAAAGCAGGTCTTCTCGGCAAGTTCGTCCGCATTTCGGCAAACGGCGTCGGAGAGGGCACTGTGACTTATACAGACAGAAATGTCAGTATGCGGGTCGTGTCCGCGCTTCCGTCAATGGGTTTTTACCGCGCTGCAGAGGTTAACTGGGATAATTATATGGAGGATGTCTGGACCTATGACGGCACGTCCGCAACCAGAACAGTTTATCTGATGGCGTCAGATGAAAGCTTTGAATTTACCGGTGTTGTGGACTGCAGCGGGCTGGCTGTAAAGACCAGACTTGCCGAAGACGGTTCATATATTGCAGTTAGCTGGATATCCGCCGGCGATCTCGACTGGCTGGAACTGAAGTATAACGCAGTAGACGAATATGGAAACGAACTGACGGACTGGTCTGCATATATTTCAGTAAAGGATGAGAGCCCTGAGGACTCCGATACATACCGCCGCATGCGCGCCGGTGACGGTACCCGCGTCGTGACAGTCGAGGTTAATAACTGGCAACAGAGCGTGGAACTGTCCGGAAGCCTGAACGGTGAATATCCTGTGCTTGCGGCGTCCTACGATGCCGATGGGCGCTTTAAAGGGCTTGTGACGCTGACAGGCGATACAACAGTCACTCCGGGCGATATCTCTTCGGAAAACGGCGATTTAGACGCTATGAGGCTGTTCTGGCTCGACGTTTCCTTCGTTCCGCAGAGCGAACACGAGGAAATAATCTTTTCCGACGAATAGATTGCGCTTCAGCAGCAAATTACACCCTGGTATATGCCGGGGCGGTTTTCTGACATCATAAGTATATACTGCGGTAAATATATGCTATAATTTTATATACGCTATTTTTAGTTTCGCGAGGCTAAGGAAATGAAAACTGACCGTAATTTGTTTAAATTCAGTCTGCTTGCTGTTGTTGTGCTCTTAGTTGCACTTCTTGGCTGTACGGCCGTTGTTTTCGCGGGTGACGCGCCTGTAATGGCTCCCGGCGAATACCACATCAATCCGCTTTACAAAGATGTCTTCAGCGAAGAGGCCCTTCCTGCAGAGGGTTTGGGGCATGTTTCGAGAACGATGCTGAGTCCCGGAGCTCCGGAAGAGTTCAATAATGCCGCTGACGCCGCTGCTTACCTGAAGCAGCAGATGAAAGCGCGCAATACCAGCGTCACTATGAAGGTGAACCTCAATTACAGCAGCGAAATAATAAATGATATATTTAATGCCGCGCTTGAGCACGATCCGGAGGATCCGACAGGAGGCGATTTTATTCGCTGGCAGTACGGAAACTGGAGCGTTCCTCCGTTTTCCTATACCTCAGGGTCTTTTACTTTTACCTATAACATTTCCTATTACGATGACGCAGACCAGGAGGCCACGCTGACAACGGCTCTTAATGCAGTCATGGATTCTCTTGAGCTTGAGGGGAAGTCCGATATAGCCAA
>JAFYFK010000262.1 GCA_017543805.1 Bacillota bacterium
CGATCTTATAAGGCCTTCCGAAGACCTTCTCCGTGACCTCGTTGAGCTCATTCTCGTATTTGCTTATGCGGCTGTTGAAAAAAGAGTCGTCGGAAATACAGCTCAGATAGAGAGTCTGATCCTTTTCGCTGAGTTTATATGGTTCGAGCGGTCTGAAAAACGTGTCGACCTTAAGCTTCTCCATCTTATCAGTGAGGAGAGTCAGTATGTCTTCCCATTTTTCACGCAGTTCTTTCTTTGTAAACGATGCCATTTGATCAAGTATCCTTCGGGTAAAAATCCCTATTATTATAACAAAAGAAGTCCCTCCGCAGATGATAAAAAAAAGTGCGGCACGGGCACAATAATTTGTGTTTTGAAAAAATTTGTAAATTTTCGATTTCAACAAAGGCATAAACAGCAAAAATCCCGAAATCATCAGTATTCCACAAAGTTTTCCACAGCCTGTTGAAAACTTTATTCACAACAGTCACAATCCATATATCTAGTGGTTTTTTGAAAAGTCGGGTATAAAATTATGTGTTTTGAGAATTTCTTAAAACTTGTGCGGGCAGAAAAAACACTTTTTGGCGGGGGTCGACCCCATATATTTTTATTAGCTTTAAAATCTAAAAATAATAGATTTTAAAAGAGAAAAATATTTTTTCGATAATCAAGCCTTTTGGGGCAAATATAGTTGTTTTTTGGGCGATTTTTAGCTATAATACCCAAGATAATGGAACAAAAGTTTTCGGAGGAATAAATGGCTAACAACAACGAGGCAGCAAAAGCCTATAATGCCGAGCAGATACAGGTGCTCGAAGGGCTGGAACCGGTAAGGAAACGCCCGGGAATGTACATCGGCTCGACCGGCCCCAAGGGACTTCATCACTGCGTCTACGAAATAGTGGACAACAGCGTTGACGAAGCCCTTGCCGGTTTCTGCAAAAATATAAAGGTAACTATCCACGACGACGGCTGTCTGGAGGTCGAGGACGACGGGCGCGGAATGCCGGTCGACATCCATCCCAAGAAGCACGTCCCTGCTATGGAAGTAATAATGACCGTCCTGCACGCCGGCGGCAAATTCGGAGACGGCGGTTACAAGGTATCCGGCGGCCTGCACGGTGTAGGCGCGTCCGTTGTAAACGCGCTCTCAAGATGGATGATCGTCGAGAGCATGCGCGACGGCAAGATCTATCACCAGGAATACTCCCGCGGCAAAAAGACCACGGACGTTGAGGTCGTAGGCGAGTGCAGCAAGAACGGCTGCCGCACCATCTTCATGCCGGACGACGAGATCTTCGACGAGATCGATTTCAACTACGGAACGCTGGAGAATCATTTAAGGGAAACAGCCTTCCTTAATAAAGGTATAAAGATAACGCTTACGGACGAGCGCCCGGGAAGAAAAAAGAAGGAAACCTTCCATTACGAAGGGGGAATAAAGGAGTTCGTCAAGTATCAGAACCAGAACAAGGAGCCTATCCACCCGGATATCATATACTTCGAGAGCCGCGGAAAGGATTTCGAGGTCGAGGTAGCCATGCAGTATACCGACAGCTACAGCGAGACCATTCTTTCTTACGCCAACAATATAAATACAGTAGAAGGCGGCACGCACCTCGTGGGCTTCAAGTCCGCCATGACGCGCTGCATGAACGCCTACGCGAGGAACGCCAAGATCCTCAAAGACAACGACAAGGACCTCGACGGCGACGATATCCGAGAAGGCTTAACGGCAATCATCTCCGTAAAGCTGACCGAGCCGCAGTTTGAAGGCCAGACCAAGACCAAGCTCGGAAACATGCCGATGCGCGGATTTGTAGAAAACGTTACCGCAGACGAGGTGACCGCCTTCCTGGAAGAGAATCCGTCCCAGGCAAGGGCCATTCTCGACAAGTGCGTGCGCGCGTTCCGCGCAAGGGAAGCCGCAAAAAAGGCAAGGGATCTTACCCGCAGAAAGAGCGCGCTCGAAAACACTTCGCTGCCGGGCAAGCTTATGGACTGTTCCGAAAAAGATCCTGCGCTCTCCGAGATATTCATCGTAGAGGGAGATTCCGCAGGCGGATCCGCCGCTGAAGGGCGCGACAGAAAGACCCAGGCCATCCTCCCGCTTCGCGGAAAGATCCTGAACGTAGAAAAAGCAAGGCTCGACCGCATGCTCGCTTCAGACACCATCAGGGATATGATCACCGCATTCGGCTGCGGCATCGGAAGCGAGTTCAACATCGAAAAGCTGCGCTACCACAAGATCATAATAATGAGCGATGCGGACGTCGACGGTGCCCACATACGCACCCTTATGCTTACGCTGTTCTTCCGCTACATGCAGCCGCTGATCGAGGGCGGCTACATCTACGCGGCGCAGCCTCCGCTTTTCCGTGTAAAATGCGGAAACGACATTCGCTATACCTATTCCGACAAGGAGCAGGAAGCCGTACTTGCCGAATTCTCAAAGCTCGGCAAAAAGGTTGAGATCCAGCGGTATAAAGGTCTTGGCGAGATGGACGCGACCCAGCTCTGGGAGACGACCATGGATCCCGAAAAACGCACTCTGGTCCAGATCACCATAGACGACGTCTCCAAGGCGGACCAGATATTCACAACTCTGATGGGCGACAAGGTTCCGCCCAGAAGAGCGTTTATCGAAGAGAACGCGCAGTACGCGAATCTTGATTTTTAAAGGAGGAGAACTGTAAAAATGGATCTTGTTAACGATCGAAGACTCCTTCAGCACGAAATATACGACGAGATGAAGACCTCCTACATCGACTATTCGATGAGCGTCATAGTAGCCCGCGCGCTGCCGGACGTAAGGGACGGTCTTAAGCCTGTACACAGAAGGATACTCTACGGAATGTCCGCTCTGGGGATCACCCCGGACAAGCCGCACAAGAAATCGGCGCGTATCTCGGGCGAAGTAATGGGTAAATACCACCCCCACGGCGACGCTTCCATCTACGACGCGATGGTCCGCCTGGCCCAGCCCTGGAACATGCGCTACCCGCTTGTCGACGGACACGGAAACTTCGGAAACATGGACGGACTCGGCGCCGCGGCTTCCCGTTACACGGAGGCTCGCATGGCTCCGTTTGCGCTGGAGATGCTCCGCGACATCGACAAGGACACCGTGGACTTTGTTCCCAACTACGACGGCGAAGAAGAAGAACCCGTAGTGCTCCCCGCGCGCTTCCCGAACCTTCTGGTCAACGGCAGCAACGGCATAGCAGTAGGCATGGCCACATCCATTCCGCCGCACAACCTCCGCGAGGTCATAAAGGCGACGGACCATCTTATCGACAACCCGGACGCCACGGTCGAGGACCTTATGCATTTTGTCAAGGGTCCGGATTTCCCGACCGGCGCCACCATCGTCGGCAAGCAGTCCATAAAGGACGCGTATCTGACAGGCCAGGGAAAGGTCAAGGTCCGCGCAAAGACCGAGATCGAAGAAGGCGCCCGCGGCCAGATGTCAATAATCGTCACGGAAATACCTTATCAGGTAAATAAGGCCGTCATGATACAGCATATCGCAGACCTGGTCCGCGACAAGAAGCTGGAAGGCATCAAGGATATACGCGACGAGTCCTCCAAGGGCGAAGTCCGCGTGGTCATCGACCTCAAGAAGGACGCTAATCCGCAGGTAATGCTCAACAGGCTCTACAAGCATTCCGAGCTGGAGAGCAATATTTCCATAATCATGATCGCTCTGGTCAACGGACGCCCCATGACCCTTAACCTTAAGGACATCCTGGAGGAGTACATCAAGCACCAGAAGGAAGTCATGACCCGCCGCACCCGCTACGACCTTGCCAAGGCCGAAGCAAGAGCCCACATACTGGAAGCTCTGAGGATAGCGGTGGATAATATCGACGAGATAATCCATATAATCCGCACAAGCTACAGCGACGCCAAGCAGAAGCTGATGGAGCGTTTCGACCTGGACGACGTTCAGGCCCAGGCCATCCTGGACATGCAGCTCAAGAGGCTGCAGGGACTCGAGCGCGAAAAGATCGAGGCCGAATATCAGGAACTGGAGAAGAAGATCGCCTATTACAAGCAGCTGCTGGCTGACGAGCATCTCCTTATGGGTGTCGTAAAGACCGAGCTCAACGAGGTCGCGGACAAATACGGAGACGACCGCAGGACGCTCATCCAGGCGGACGAAGACGAATTTGACGAGAAGGATCTTATCGACGAGGAGAATGTCGTCGTAACGATATCCCACCTCGGATACATAAAGAGAGTTTCCGCTGACACCTACCGCACGCAGAGGCGCGGAGGACGCGGCGTTACCGGCCAGGTCACGCGCGAGAACGACTTTGTGAAGCATCTGATCTCCTGCACCACGCACGACAGCCTGATGTTCTTCACCAACTACGGCAAGGCGTTCAAGATGCACGCGTACGAGATCCCCGAGGCTAACAGACAGGCCAAGGGCGTGCCGGCGATCAACTTCCTCAACCTGATGCAGCGCGAGAGGATCACAACTGTGCTTCCGATCAAGGACTTCAGCGCAGACCGCTACCTGATAGCAGTGACCCGCCGCGGAACCATCAAGAAGATGCATATCAACGAGTTCGACACCAACCGCAAGGCCGGACTCATAGCAATAAAGCTTAAGGAAGGCGACGAGCTTATCGGCATCCAGGAGACCAGCGGCACCGCAAACGTTATCATCGTTACCAAGCGCGGCAAGTGCATCTGCTTCTCAGAGGACGATGTCCGCGTAATGGGCAGAGCCGCGGGCGGCGTAAGGGCGATCGACCTCGAGGGCAACGACGAAGTCGTGTCCATGGAGCTCGCCGAAAAG
>JAFYFK010000035.1 GCA_017543805.1 Bacillota bacterium
GAGGAAGAACCGCCGATGTTCGTAATAAACGATCATCACAAGGCCGCCACATGGCTGCTGCACCCTGACGCTCCGAAGACGGAGATGCCTCCGGAACTGAGGAACAAAATAGACAGACTGATGAAGGAGGCAGAGTAAAATGGTCAATTACAATGAAGAACCTCTGCTTTCCGTACGCGGGCTTAAGCAGTACTTTAAAGTCTCCAGGTACTATACCGTAAAAGCGTTAGACGGAATATCCTTCGACATATCGCCAGGGGAGACCTACGGCCTCGTCGGGGAATCCGGTAGCGGCAAGTCCACGACCGGGCGCAGCATTATCCGTCTGTACGATCCGACCGGAGGAACGATCACATTCAGGGGCAAGGATATAAGCGGAAAACTCAGCGACGCTGACGCAAAAGACCTTCGCACCAGAATGCAGATGATAGTGCAGGATCCCATGGCGTCTCTCAATCCGCGCAAAAAGGTTATAGACTCGATAGCGCAGGGCCCGGATATCCATCACATGTATAAGACGCAGGAAGAGCGCACCCAGATGGTCTATGAGATCATGGACAAGGTAGGTCTCGCGCGCGAACACGCAAACCGCTATCCTCACCAGTTTTCAGGCGGACAGCGCCAGAGGATAGGGATAGCGCGGGCTCTGATAATGAACCCCGATCTGATAATCGCTGACGAGGCGATCTCGGCTCTGGACGTATCGATACAGGCGCAGGTCGTCAACCTTATGAAGGATATACAGGATGAGACCAACACGGCCATCCTTTTCATAGCGCATGACCTCTCCATGGTCAAATACATTTCTGACCGCATCGGCGTAATGCATCTCGGGCATCTGGTAGAGACTGGCACGACGGATGAGATCTTTGAAAATCCCATCCATCCTTACACAAAGAGCCTGCTTTCAGCCATTCCCCATCCGAATCCCAAAGTGGAGAAGAACCGCAAGGCGCTTACCTACGATTACGCTTCCAGCGGGATCGTCTATTCCGAAGGAACGCAGCATAAGCTGAGCGACACGCATCTTGTTCTCGGGACTGACGAAGAAGTCGCGGACTGGCTGCAGGGAAAGGGCAAGGGTCTGGATCCTCATGAATAAGAAAGTAGAAGCATATATAGATTCCCATCAGGCGGAGGCCGTTGCGCTGCTGCAGAGACTGTGCTCGCAGAAGAGCATTGCCGCTACGGGCGAGGGCATTTCCGAAATGGTGGAGATCGTCCTTGACGAACTGAAGAAGCGCGGGATGGAGCCCGTGCTCTATGAGACCGGAGGCAATCCGGTCATATACGCCCCCATGAAGGGGCGCTCCGAACGTATCTTTGGTTTTTACGATCATTACGACGTGCAGCCGGAGGGCGATGAAGCGCTATGGACTTCTCCTCCCTACGATATAGTCGTCAGGGACGGCAACATATGGGGAAGAGGCGTGGCTGACAATAAAAACGGCATAGCCGCCAAGCTCTGCGCCATCGACGCATGGCTCGCGTCTTACGGGGAACTGCCCTGCGGGATCAAATTCCTCATCGAAGGCGAGGAGGAGATAGGCTCCCCGCATCTCCAGAGCTTTGCCGACGCCCATCCCGAGCTGCTTGCCTGCGACGGATACAACTGGGAGAGCGGTTACAAAGAGGAGGACGGTCCGGCTGAGATCGTCTTCGGAAACAAGGGGCTGCTGTATGTTGAGCTGTGCGTCAGGACCGCGAAAGGGGACAGTCATTCCTATCAGGCGGGCATAGTCCCTAACGCCGCATGGCGCCTGACTCACGCGCTTCGCACAATAATGGATCCCGAAACATACAAAGTGCTTATTCCCGGGTTTTACGACGATGTCCGGCCGCTTACATGGAACGATTACGCTGTTCTTGAGGGCGATCCGTTCGATGAGGAAGGCTTTAAGAAGCACCTGGGAATCGACGGTTATATAAACGGCGCAAGCGGAAAGGAAATGCTCCGAAGGCTATATTATGAACCGACCGCGAACATAGCCGGTTTTTGCTCAGGCTATGTTGAAAAGGGCGTAAAGACAGTGATCCCGGCATACGCGTTTGTCAAGATGGACTTCCGGCTCGTTCCGGACCAGGATCCGGAAAAGATCGTTCAGCAGCTTCGCGAGCATCTTGACCGCAACGGATTTGACGACGTCAGCATTATAGTCCACTCCGCGCAGCCGGCTTACCGCACGGATCCGGATTCGCCGTTCGCGAAGGCTGTAAAAACAGCGCTTCTCGGACTTTTCGGAAAGGTCTCGATCCACAATTCCGACAGCGGGACGCCCCCGATGCGCATATTCTGCGAAAAACAGCATATTCCTTCAGCGCTGTTCGGCGGAACGAGCGCCGCAACATCGAATATCCACGCGCCTGACGAGCACATCTCCGTCAAGACATATATCGAGGAGATCAAAATGATGGCCGCGGTGATGGAAGAACTATCGAAAATATAATTTGAGCACAGACAATACAGGAGGACAGTTAAAATGGATGCAAAGGTCTTGAAGTACATCGAAGATCACCGCGATGAATACGTGGAGCTTGTAAGAAAACTCTGCCAGCAGCCCAGCCAGGCTTCCACCGGCGAAGGCATACCGGAGATGATCGAGCTTGTCGTCAGCTCCCTTAAGGCTGTAGGCGCGGAGCCCAGACTCTGCGAGACTCCGGGAAACCCGGTGGTCTATGCTTATATCGAAGGTGAAAACAATAAACACACCTTTGGTTTTTATGACCATTATGACGTGCAGCCTGTCGATCCGATCGAGCTGTGGGACGACGACCCGTACTCTGCTGTCATCAAGGACGGAGTCATCTATGCCCGCGGCGTGGCGGACAATAAGAACGGCCTTGCCACAAAGCTCTGCGCAGTGGACGCCTACATGAAGGTCTACGGAAAGATTCCGTGCAATGTAAAGTTCTTTGTTGAAGGCGAGGAGGAGATCGGTTCTCCCAATCTTCCGTACTTTGCCGAGCACTATGAAGACCTGCTCGACTGCGACGGCTTTAACTGGGAATCGGGCTGGAAGGAACCCGGCGGAGCTCCGGAGATACACCTCGGAAACAAAGGCCTCCTCTATGTGGAATACGTTGTAAAGACCGCAAAGATGGACGCGCATTCCTGCAACGCCGCGATCGTTAAGAACCCGGCGTGGAGGCTTATCGAATTTCTTACCAGCATTAAGGACCCGAAGACCGACCGGATCCTGATCGACGGTTTCTATGACGATATCATCCCGCCCACTGAGGACGATATCGAGAATCTGAAGCAGGATAATTTCGATGAGGAAGGACAGAAGGAATATCTCGGGATCGACGGATATATCGGCGGCCTGACAGGACTTGAGCTTTTGAAGAAAAACTATTACATGCCGACCGCGAATATCTGCGGCATGGTCTCCGGATACATCGGAGAGGGCTCCAAGACAGTGCTTCCGGGCTGCGCGTCCGCAAAGATGGACTTCCGTCTTGTTCCCGGACAGAAAGCGGAAAAGATCCTTCAGCTGCTGAAGGATCATATGCACAAAAACGGTTTTGACGATGTTCAGCTGATAGTCCACTCCTATCAGGATCCGTTCCGCGCGGCGCCGGATTCGCCTTTTGTCAAGGCGGTCTATTCGACGCTCGACGAGCTGTTCGGAACCCCTGTGGTCCACTACATGGTATCCGGAACGTCTCCGATGCCCCTGTTCTGCAAAAAGAAGAACATCCCGGCGGCGCTCTTCGGCGCGACCAGCACAAAGGCTAATATCCACGCTCCCAACGAGCACCTTGAGGTCGAATCCTACATCGACGAGATCAAGATGATCGCCGGGGTAATGGAAGCGCTCGGAAAACTTGACTGACGGTTTCTGGTCCTGCGCCGTTCAGCCCGAATAGGGTATGATGCGGCGCAGGGCCACTGCTTTATAGACGTGATACGAAGCAGGCATGGTCCCTACGGGAAAGCCGAAGCATTCGCTCATCAGCTTAAGCCTGTATTTTACCGTGTTTTTGTGCACGAACATAAGCTCCGCGGTCCTCTGTATGTTCTGGTCGGCGTCAAGAAGATAAACGGCGAGCGTGTTCTTCAGAAGTTCGCCGTCCCTCTTGTTGTCCAGCGAGGACAGTATCGCGAGGGCGTCGTCTATGGATTCCTCGCCGCGGTCTATCTTTTTCCGGCATGTTTCGGCAAATTCTATGTCGCCGCCGAAAAGCACCCGCCTTCCGGGTATGATCTTCCTTGCGTCGTCAAGGAAGTTTTTGTTCATCAGGTAATCCCTGCGGACATCGGATGTCGTTTTTTCGTTGTTGAACACAGTCGCGACAGCCTCTTCAGGTATGACGGAAAACATCTCGTCCAGAAGCTTTTCAAAAGCCTCGTTGTCAGGGATATCGCTCGAGAACAGGACCAAAGAGCCTTCAAAGATATCAGCGAAAGCGGTCTTGCAGTATCTCGCTGCCGCCTCGGATATGC
Source organism: Bacillota bacterium (assembly GCA_017543805.1). Classification (GTDB taxonomy): domain Bacteria; phylum Bacillota; class Clostridia; order Peptostreptococcales; family Anaerovoracaceae; genus RGIG7041. The sequence goes on from JAFYFK010000035.1 coordinate 4,448, forward strand.
GCGGGGGCATGTCGCGGGTAAATTCCGCGCCCGAGAATATCCAAAGCCTGTGTACAGACATGACGTCGATATTGAACATTTCGGCAAGAGACCTCATCTTGACCGGCTCGTTCATTATGATGGCGCTTATGAGCTCGGAGATAACGGCTGTCCCGTGGTGCTGGCCCCATAGATTCAGCGCCAGCTGAACGCATTCGGCTGCCTGGTCGAGTTCCCTGTCGGTAAGCGCGTTTCCGAGGGTTACCGCGAACATTTCGAGCTTCGCGCCCGAAGCGCCCTGTATGCTTCGCCTGTAGATGAGGCCGCTTTTCAGGCGGGGCAGGCTGACGGAACCGGAGACCGATTCGGACAGTACTGTATTTTTAAGGCTTTCAGATATCCTCTCGGCATCCTGCGGCCACGGCGCTTCGCCCAGGGCCCTCAGGTTGGAGTCAGTCAGGATTATGCTTGCGGAAAGGCGTTCGCTGAGCAGGCGCAGCATCGTTTCCACGCTCTGCTGCTCCTGGCTCATCGTGGATATCTGTTCGATAAGCGAAACTGCTATGGAGCCTCCGGACAGGCGGTCCTTGACTATAGCGGTCATTACATCGTTGATCGCCGAGCTGTACCTCAGCAGAGGCTGGTTTTCGGGCATGCAGATTATGACGAAATCATGTTCGTTCGCGTACCTGATGATGCGGGGGTCCAGTTTCTTGACAAAGACTCCGAGGTAGTAGATGATAAGGCCCGGATCTCCTCCGTCTACAAGAGCTTTAACTATTCTGAACTGCTCGTCATAATCCTTATACGAGTTGAGAAAGCCTGTGATCAGAAGCTCGTCGCTGAGGTGCGTGCTGTTGCTCGGGACGTCGATATCGGAAGTCTCAAGGACCGTTATAGAGGATATGATCTTCCTCAGTCCCCGGTGGCCCGCGATTACTTTGGCGTTTCGTAGAGAAGGGAGTTTCATTATGTCCGCGATGGATACGCTCATGAGATTACCTCCTTTGGGCTGCATATATTATAGAATCCACGATTTTTCTCCTCTTGTCAAAGGTTTTAAGCGCGTTTTTTCATAAACGGTATCGGAAAAATCAATATTCTGAATAGGATATAAGTAATGCTTAATTAAGGACGCCTGTTCTATAATAAACTATTAACAATTCCCGATTTCGTTGGAATTCAGACTATAAAGGACGGTATTGCTGATTTTGAAAGGTCTTGTCGGAGGCATACAGAAATATTCCATAAGCGACGGTCCGGGCATACGCACGACGGTTTTCCTCAAGGGATGCCCGCTGCACTGCCGCTGGTGTCACAACCCCGAGCTCATAAAGCGGGAAAAAGAAATACTCTGGACACAGCAGAAGTGCATAGGCTGCGGACACTGCGTTGAGACGTGCCCGACAGGCGCTTTCCACCATTACGGCGAGAGGATAGAGATCGACCGCGAAAAATGCCTTCGCTGCTTCTCCTGCGTAAACCGCTGCTACGCCGAGGCTCTGCGCGTCGCCGGCGAGGAGAAGACCGTGGAAGAGGTCATGAAGGTCGTTCTCCAGGACCGCGGCTTCTACGAGCGCACAGGCGGCGGCATGACGATAAGCGGCGGCGAACTGCTGCAGCAGAAGGAATTCGCCGAAGCCCTGCTCGACGCGGCTGTCGCTGAGGGCATAGGCGTCGCTCTGGACACCTGCGGCAACGGGGACGGCGATACTCTTTTCCGAATGGCCCGTAAGGCGCAGTATATACTCTACGACATGAAGTCTATCGACGACGAGACGCACAAGTACTGTACCGGTGTCTCGAATGCCTTGATTTTAGCGAATTTGAGGCGCCTCGCCGCGGACGACGGGATACGTCCCAAGATATGGCTGAGGATGCCGCTGATAAAAGGGCTCAACGACACGCCTGACATCATCAACAGGACAGCGGAATTTATTGGTGAAAACCGCCTGACATATGCTACACTGTTCCCATACCACGAGCTCGGTATTTCCAAGTACAAGAGCCTGGGCGAGAGTTATGAGGACTTTGAGCCGCCGGAGACGGAACGGCTCCATGAGATACAGAGCATATTCGCGGAGCACGGGCTCAGGGCGGATATACTCGGTGAAGAAGTAAAGTAAACGTTAAATATACAGCCGTCAGGCAAAAGGAGAACAAAATGACAGACCGTGTCGCAAAGCTTCGCAAACAGCTGCTGGAAGTAAAGCCGGAGATAAGCATCGAGCGTCTTCGCATCGAGACCGAGACCACGAAAAAGCTCAGCAATCTTCCCACACCGATCCACAAGGCTACCATTTTCAAGGCGGTCATGGAGCAGAAGACTGTCCGCATCTATGACGGAGAGCTTATTGTCGGAACTGTGACCGACAAGCTTCGCGCGGCGGATATCTTCCCCGTATACGCGTCCGGAAAGCTCTGGCTGTATGACACTCTTCCGACCATCTCCACCCGTAAGTGCGATCCCTTCCAGATAAGCGAGGAAGAGATAAAGGAAGCCATAGAGCTGCTCCATTACTGGGACGGCAAGGCCACCGAAGAGATCACCCTCGAAAACATCCCCGAATTCCTTCTGGAAAGAGAGCGCGCCGGCCTCTACAAGTCCGGCAACAAGGGCAACGTCTCCGGCCATGTGCATCCCAATTACCAGCGCATGATGGAAGGCGGCTTCAGAAAGCAGATAGACCGCTGCAAGGAACTCATTGAGAAAGAATACGAAGCCGGCATGACAGTTGAGGGCATGAGGAAGGTCGAATACTGGAAGGCGACCATCATGGTCCTCGAGGCTGTCATCACCTACGCGCACCGTCTCGCCGACGAGGCTGAGAGACAGGCAAAGGAATGCACGGATACCATCCGCACCGCGGAGCTTCTCCAGATCGCCCAGAACTGCCGCAAGGTTCCGGAATTCGCTCCGGAGACCTTCTGGGAAGCCATGCAGTTCCAGTGGTTCATAGAGATGTCCCTCGATGTTGAGGCTGACTCCTACGCTACCGGTCTCGGACGCTTTGATGTAAACCTCGGAAAATATCTTGAGCACGACAAGGCTCTCGGAATAATCGACGACGAGATGGCCAAGGAGCTGCTCGAGCTGCTCTTCATAAAGGTCACCGCGATCGTAAACCTCAGCGACAATTACTACGCGCAGGCAGACGCGGGCTATCCGATGTGGCAGATCCTCATGATCGGCGGCGTGGACAGGGAAGGCAACGACGTTACCAACGATCTTTCCTATCTGGTCCTCGACGCGGCGAGCGAGGTCAAGCTGGCCCAGCCCGCTGTGGCTCTCCGCGTGCATGACGGCATGCCGGAAGACCTTATGCGCAAGGGCGTTGCAATGGTACAGGACGGCCAGGCCAACCCGGCCTTCTTCAGCGACAAGGTAGCGGGCCAGATGGTCATGGATAAGGGCTACTCCAAGGAAGACGCCAACGACTGGATCATCATCGGCTGCATCGAGCCTCACGGAGGCCGCGGCGAGACCGACGGCAGCCCGGTAGGCGGCTATGTAAGCGCTCCCAAGTGCCTTGAGCTCGCTCTTCACAACGGCGTCGACCCGGTCACCGGCAAGAAGATCGGCCTTGAGACCGGAGACCCGCTCAAGTTCACCTGCAAGGAGGACATCGTGGAGGCTGTGAAGAAGCAGCTCGTTCACGCATGGACTCTTCTCTGCAGAGAGCACTGCATAACCCAGTCCATACAGAAGAACCATCCGGCTATCTATGCCTCGTCCCTCATCGACGGCTGCATAGAGAGAGCCATGTCGATACAGGAAGGCGGCCCCAACTACTGCTTCGTCAACACCTTCGTCTGCGGACCCGCGACAGTAGGCGATTCCATAGCGGCTATCGACTATGCCGTATTCAAGAACCACGTTCTTACGATGGAGGAGCTGATCCATCTCTGCGACACCAATTTCGAGGGCGCTGAGGACATGCGCCAGTATCTGGTCAACAAGCCGCCCAAGTTCGGCAACGACGACCCCGAGGTCGACCGGATGGTATCGGATATAGTCGAGGCCGGCGTTACCGCCATTGCCAAGATCCACGACGCGAGAGGCGGATACTTCAGCCCGGGCAACCTTTCCCAGACCTACAACGTAACTCTCGGCGAGCACGTCGGAGCTACCCCGGACGGACGCCTCGCGTTCACCGCTCTGTCCGACAACGCTTCCCCGGCTATGGGACGCGACACCAGCGGCCCGACCGCGGCAGCCAATTCCGTAGCCCACCTCAACCAGAGAGTCTGCCACGGCGGCGTTCTCTACAACCTGCGCTTCGATCCGCGCGGCGTAGCCGGCGAGGCGGGAAGAGACATCATCGAGGGCGTCATCCGCGAATTTATGGAAGGCGGAGAGCATATCCAGATCAACGTAGTCGACGACGCTACGCTGAGGACAGCCCAGGAGCATCCGGAGGATTACAGAGACCTCGTTGTGCGCGTGGCCGGCTACATGGCTTACTTCACCGAGCTCGACAAGGGCGTTCAGGACATAATCATCGCAAGGACCGCGCACTGCGCATAATATTTAAAGACAATTTAAAAGCGGGTTCCCGGAAGGGGACCCGCTTTTGTAATGCTTTGCTATTCGATTGGGATCTTGATCTTAAGATCCGAGGTCGGGTAGGCCGCGCAGGCATGGAGGTAATTGAAGTCCTTGTCCGCGGCTCTTCTTCCGTCGCTGATGGGGGATACGAAGACGTTCCCGGAAAGCAGCTTGGTGCGGCAGAAACCGCATTCGCCGCTGCGGCAGCCGGTCTCGATCCGTATGCCGGCGCGTTCGAGC
>JAFYFK010000263.1 GCA_017543805.1 Bacillota bacterium
AGAGCAGTCCGCAGACCTCGCCTATCCTTGTGATGCCTCCGAAAATGACTATGCCCGTAATGACCGCGAGTATTACACCCATTATCAGCGGGTTGATGCCGAAGGATTCATTGAACGCGCCGGCGATGGTGTTGGTGTCTACTACAGCGGATATGATCACGCTGAAGAACAGGAACAGCACGGCGACGATCTTTCCGAGCCAGGGAGCGTTAAGACCTTTGCCTATGTAGTACATCGGTCCGCCGACAAACGTGCCGTCGGAAGCTTTTTCGCGGTATTTGACGCCGAGCGCGATCTCCGCGTATTTGGTAGCCATACCGACTATGGCGGCTACCTCCATCCAGAACAGCGCTCCGGGTCCGCCGCTTACGATAGCCGTAGCGACGCCAGCGATGTTTCCGGATCCTACGACCGCCGAAACGGAAGCCATTGCAGCCTGGAAGGAAGTGATCTCACCTTCCACGTTGTCCGAAGACTCCGCCTTGGCCTTTCTGAACGCCTTTACATAGGTGTTTTTGATCATAAAGCCCCAGTGGCGGAACTGTATTCCCTTAAGACGGATGGTGAGATAGATGCCCACGCCCATTATGAGGATGATCGCCGGAGCGCCCCATACAAAGCCGTTTACGGCATCGTTGACAGAAGCAATAAAGTCCATCATCTTTCTATTCTCCTATAATTGCTATGAGAGTAAAACCTCCTAAGACTATGGCCCGTTTTCAAGCTTTAGACTCCTGCGCGACCGAAACGGGTCTGATTGACATAAAAAAATAAAAATCGCGCCAAGTGAATAATACATCAGAAGTACTTAATGCGCAATAACTATGGTACAATAATTGTATTGCATTGAAAGGAATTACCGGTATGGACAACAGACAGGACAGGACTCCCCTTTTCGATTCCATAATGGAATATAACCGCATTAAGCCTTCGTATTTCAGGATCCCGGGACACCGCTACGCGCACGGCATAAATCAGAAATGGCGCGACGCTGTCGGCGACGGGATATTCGGATTCGACCTTACCGAGACTTATTATACAGACGATCTGCATAACGCCTCGACTTACATCAAAGAAGCCGAAGATCTTGCCTCGGAGCTCTGGGGCACGGATTACACGCATTTTCTTGTTAACGGAAGCACCTGCGGGAACCAGGCGATGGTAATGACCGTATGCGGGGGCGGCGGAAAGATAGCGATACCCAGAAACGCCCACAAATCAGCGCTTATGGGCCTTATAATGGGCGGAGGAAAGCCTGTCTACATTACGCCTCAGATAGAGCCGGAATGGGGCCTGCACGGCGGGATCACGCCGCAGCAGGTAGAAGACATGTTTAAAGATAACCCGGACTGCAAAGGCGTCATGGTCGTAAGTCCTACCTATTACGGCCTTGCTTCGGACATCGAAGGGATAGCGGAGGTCTGTCACAGACATGGCGCTGTCCTCTTCGTAGACGAAGCTCACGGTGCGCACTGCTACTTCAGCGAGCGCCTCCCCAAAGGAGCTATTCAGCAGGGCGCCGACATGTGCGTACAGAGCATCCACAAGGTCACCGGTTCCTTTACGCAGAGCTCCATGCTGCACGTAAAGAGCAAGCTGGTGGACCGCGCCGTTTTGGAAGCCAACCTGCACCTTGTGCAGAGCACCAGCCCTTCTTACATTCTTATGACTTCGCTTGACCTTGCCCGCCACGACCTTGCCATGCGCGGGCCGGAAATGATAGATGCTGCCCTCTCACTGGCTCAGGACGCACGCCAAAGGATAAACAAGATCCCCGGAGTAAAATGTGCCGGACGGGAGATAATCGGACGCGCGGGTATACACGAGCTGGACGAAACACGCCTTGTTATAAGCTGTGCGGATATGGGGATAACCGGCTTTGACATGAAAAAGCTGCTCTTCTACGATTACAACATCGATATCGAGGTCACGGATTACCGCAACTTCGTTGCCATCGTGACCTACGCAAACGTCAGGGAAGATCTGGACAACCTGGTCGCCGCGCTTCAGGATATCTCGGACAAAAACTACGGCGTCGGCAAGCCACTGCAGGGCGCCGAGCCCCTTCCGCCTCTTCCGGAATATGTTCTGTCGCCGAGGGAAAGCTACTACGCGAAGAAAACACGCATTCCGTGGTCGGAATGCAAAGGACGCATAATGGGCGAGATGATAGCCCCCTATCCTCCCGGCATACCGGTCATCTATAACGGCGAACGCATGTCGGATGAGGTCTGGGAGTACCTCGAACGCTTCCGGGTCCGCAAAGGCCACCTTCAGGGCCCCTCCGACCCGACACTGGAAACAGTGCTTGTGATAGAAGAATAAACAGCAGAATAAAAGACGGCCCCTGCGCAAGGGCCGTCTTTCTTTTTGTCTTTAGCTAAAGTCTATGTGCAATTATATTAGTCTTCTGCTACTACAGCCTGGCCGTCATAATAGTTGCAGTTGGGGCAAACCCTGTGCGGCATCTTCGGCTGGTGGCACTGAGGACAAATGGATAATGCAGGTGCAGACTTAACCATATTAGCAGACTTTCTGCTGTTCTTCTTAGCATGAGAAGTTCTTCTCTTAGGTACTGCCATGTGTGTTACACCTCCTTTTCGTTAAAATCGAACTATTAGAGTATAAGGACCTTAAGAGCCTTTGTCAAGCACGATTTTACCGAAACCGCAAGTCTCCTACTTCTGTGTGACGATCCAGTGGGTATCCTTTGCGATTGCGAGTTCTTCGTTGGTCGGAATGAGGAGGACCTTGACCGGGGAATCGTCGGTGCTGATGATGCGCTCTACGCCGCGGACCTTGTTCTTGACAACGTCGAGGCGGATGCCCAGGTTGCCGAGGTTCTCGCAGATGAGCTCTCTCATGAAGTAGTCGTTCTCGCCTACGCCAGCGGTGAAGACGATTGCGTCAACGCCGTTCATCTCAGCGATGTAAGCTCCGATGTAGAAGCGTACTCTGTGAGCGAAGACCTTAAGAGCAAGCGCTGCCCTTTCGTTGCCGTCCTCAGCTGCTGCCTCTACGTCGCGGAAGTCGCTGGAAACGCCGGAGATACCGAGCATACCGGACTTCTTGTTGAGGATGGTGTCGACCTCGTCGAGGGTGATGCCTTCCTTGTCCGCGATGAACTTGAGTATAGCCGGGTCGATGTCGCCTGCTCTGGTGCCCATTACGAGGCCTTCAAGCGGTGTGAGACCCATGGAGGTGTCTACGACGTGGCCGTACTTTACAGCGGATACTGATGCGCCGTTGCCGAGGTGGCAGGTGATGATCTTGAGCTCTTCCGGCTTTACGTTGAGCATCTGGGAGGCGCGGAAGGATACGTACTTGTGGGAAGTCCCGTGGAAGCCGTAGCGTCTTACGCCGTACTTCTCGTAGTATTCATAAGGAAGCGCGTAAATGTAGGATTCAGGCGGCATGGTCTGATGGAACGCGGTGTCGAATACGCCGACCATGGGTACGCCGGGCATAAGAGTCTTGCATGCTTCGATACCGAGAAGGTTCGGCGGATTGTGAAGCGGAGCAAGAGGAACGCACTCTTCCAGAGCCTTGACGACTTCGTCGGTGATGAGCACGGAACGGGCAAACTTTTCGCCTGCGTGCACTACTCTGTGGCCTACCGCGCCGATCTCGGACATTTCCTTAACAACGCCATGTTCAGGATCCTGCAGAGCCTTCATTACCTGGGCGATGGCTTCAGTGTGGTCTTTCATCGGAACTTCGGTGACTACCTTGTCTTCGCCGGTCTTGCTGTGGGTGATGACGGAACCGTCCATGCCGATCCTCTCTACGAGTCCCTTGCACAGCAGATCTTCACTGGGCATGTCAAGGACCTGGTACTTGAGGGAAGAGCTTCCGCAGTTGATAACTAAAATCTTCATCTAAGCTACTCCTTTGTATCTTAACTTTAAAATAGTTTTACAAGTCATTATATCGCAGCCGCCTGCGCTTTGCAACGCAGGCGGCCGGTTTTTGGCTTTATATGAGACTGCAAAATGATATCAGCGTACCAGATATCCGCCGTCGACGGGGATGATTGCCCCTGCCAGATAGTCGGAAGCGTGGGAAGCAAGGAAAACGATCGGTCCGCGGAAATCGGAGGGTTCGCCGAAGCGGCCTGCCGGAATACGGTCAAGAATGGGCTTTGCGTTCTCCGGATTGCCGGTAACCGCCTTGGTGAGTTTTGTCTTGATCCAGCCCGGCGCAAGAGCGTTTACGTTTATGCCCTTGGATATCCACGCGGTTCCGAGGGACTTGGTGAGCTGCATAATGGCACCCTTGCTTGCGGCGTATGCAGGTGTGTTGGGGATGCCGAAGAAACTCTGCATAGAAGCGGTGTTGATGATCTTTCCGTAGCCGCGGGGGATCATGTTCTTTGCTGCAAGCTGGCTGAGGATGAAGGCGGACCTGTTGTTGATGGTCATGACTTTATCGAATTCCTCTACAGGGAAGTCCTCAGCGTCGCAGCGGAACTGAGCGCCTGCGTTGTTTACGAGAATGTCGATCTCTCCGCCGAGCTGTTCGAGCGCGGCCGCAAATACTGCCTCGCAGTCTTCCTTTGTTGTGAGATCTCCTGTTACTGCCTTTGCGTCAAGTCCGAGGCCTCTGAGCCTTTCGGCTTCTTTCACAGCGTTTTGGCCGTGGCTGTGCAGAACTACTGTACAGCCTGCTTCCAGCAGTCCTGTAGCCATTCCGAGGCCGATGCCGCTGCCGCTTCCTGTTACGAGGGCTTTTTTGCCGGTGATGTCAAACAGTTCATGTACCATTTCAGATCTCCTTTTTTTATTAAATAAAAAATTGAAAACTTTTATTTATATAATTTTATTGCAGTTTTGGAACTTTTACAAGGTCTGAGCCTTCATAAATCGTTTTTCCGCAAAGTATGCTGTATATATCGGATGACCTGCGGTCGATGTCCAGCATGAAACGCTCGTGGATATCAGGCGCAAGTTGTTTGTTGAGGTTTGAAAAGACCGGAACGGACGCGGTTTCTTTTGCCGTTCTGAGCACTTCTGCGCCCTTTTGGTTGAATGCGATAACTCTTGCATAGGCAAGGTTTCCGCGGTCTGCAAGGTAGTAGTCGTCTTTGGTAATGTCAAGAAGCAGCTGGGCAAGTACACGGGACACTCTGGCGTAGGTGAAGCGTTTGGACGATGTCTGTTTTATCAGCTGATCCAGGGTCTCTGCTTTTTTGATGGCTTCTTTCAGGTTGTATTCAATTCCTTCTCCGGCGCTTAAGAGATTTGCGATCTCGG
>JAFYFK010000264.1 GCA_017543805.1 Bacillota bacterium
CGGCGTTCTCCGCGTTGTTGCGTATGTAAACAGGCTTAAGCTCGGCGGAGCAAAGATCAGCCCGGACATCAAGATCGTAAAAGAGACCAGCAACACTGCTGTCATCGACGGCGATGCCGGACTCGGTATGGTCGTCGCTGACAAGGCCGCAAGGCTCTGCCGCGAGAAGGCCGAAAAGGAAGGCATGGCCTGCGTGGTCGTAAGAAACAGCAACCACTTTGGCGCAAGCGCTTACTGGAACGAGCTCATCGGTCAGGACGACATGATCGTATTCAGCTGCTGCAACGTAGCTCCTCTTATGGCTCCTCCGGGAGGCAAGGCTGCTGCGCTGGGCACCAACCCGATCTGCGTATACGTTCCCTCCGAGACCCACGGGCCTCTCTGCCTCGATATCGCAACTTCCATGATCGCTCAGGGCAAGCTCTTCGACTACAGACTCAAGCATCAGGAGCTGCAGCCGGGCTGGGCTGTCGATAAGGACGGTATGCCGACCACAGATCCGGACAAGGCTGAATTCCTTACTCCGTTCGGCGGACACAAGGGCTACGGCTTTGCAGTCCTGGTAGATATCATGTGCGCGCTGCTGGCTGGCGGCCCCTTCGGCAAGGATGTTCCGGATATGTACAACGACATCGAAAAGCCGAATCAGGTATCCGACTGCTTCATCGCTCTCAAGATAGACAGACTGAGAGATACTAAGGAATTCCGTCAGGCGGTCGACGCTTATATCGACTACCTGCACAGTGTTCCTGCAGCCGAAGGCCAGCGCATCTACTTCCCGGGCGAGATCGAGCAGATCAACAAGGCAAAGTGCCTCGCAGAAGGCCTGCAGCTGCCTGAGGATCTCGTAGAGCAGCTCAAGGGGCTTGCTGCTGATGCCGGCATATCGGACATTGAGAGCTACTTCGCTTAAGGCAAGAAGAGTAAAACTTCACTTGCCAACGGCGGTAGTTTCGATATAATAGGTTTAGTAAGAGAGCCGAACGCGAGCGTACGTCTCGCCGCCGGTGACTATAACTTACTTAAAGTAGCGCTATAGTGGCCAAACTGAGAGCGCTACTTTTTCTTTACGATCATAATTACTGCGCAGAGCATCATTACAAACGTAAATACTTCTACCCATGTTACCATAGGCATCGCCTCCCTTCATTATCGCAAAGATTCCGGCGGCAGACGCGAGATAACGCCCCTTCGGCTCCCTTATTAAGCCGATTGTATTGTCTCAAAGTATAACGCAAACAGACAATATTTACAAGAAATATATTGAAAAAATTCTAACATAATAAATGGCAAATCAAGGGATAAAATTTTCCATTTGGAACAGGCTGCCTTTACATATTATCTTTATTTTTTCGTCGCTCTTCGCCATTAAAAAAAATTTTCCAAAAACACTTGCATTCTTTCCGAAAACGCGTTATCTTATGTGTGGATACGGTATACAGTATACAGTATCCATAAATACAAAATTTATAAACCATGATGTTGCCAACAAAGGAGGTCACTGTCATGAAGAAAAATAACACTCTGAAAAAAATTGTACCCGCAGCTATGATTGCTTATCTTGCTTTTTGCACAGCTGCGTGCTTTGTCTCCATTCCGGGGCTGAGCGCTTAAATGTTTTTTCAAGTAAGCAGTTTCATCAGTGTATTGTTCAAGGAGGCACTAAAATGACGACTACAAAGTATTACATCGGATTATTCATTTCTTTTGCAGTTTGCGGCGCATACCTGTTTGCACCTGCCATCGTCGGCGCACTTGCATAACGCTTGTATTCAATTCAGACACCGGAGGAACGAATCATGAAATCTTTTGAATACACCTGTAAGGCTACTCTCGGGCTGCATGCCCGCCCTGCGGCGATCCTTGCCGTGCAATGTACCGCACTGAAAAGCACAGTAACGATAAGCGCCAACGGCAAGACAGCATCCGGGAATAATGTATTGGATCTGATCGCGCTTCGCGCAGGAAAGGGTACGCCGCTTACGATCTCAGTTGAGGCGGATTCCCCAGAGACGGAGGAAAGGGATCTGCAGCATCTGAAGGAAGTCTTTGCGGACATCATTCCCTCAGACAATAATCTGGACATCCTGAAGGTTGCTTTTTACGGCACAAAAGATTATGACCGTATCTTCTTCAGCGAGCTGGCAAAGGACATCGGCGACGGTGCCTATAATGCGGAGCTGACTTACTTCAGCAGCAGACTCACAATAGAATCAGTACATCTTTCGCAGGGCTTTGACGCCGTCTGCATATTTGTAAATGACGAGGCGCCGCGGGAAGTTATCGAGCAACTGGCAGCGAACGGCGTGCGGCTCATCCTCATGCGCTGCGCGGGCTATAACAACGTAGACCTTGCTGCGGCAAAGGAATACGGCATGACGATCCTGAATGTTCCCGCGTATTCTCCCTATGCTGTTGCGGAGCATGCCATGGCCATCCTGCAGGCGGCAAACCGCCGCATTCATAAGGCCTACAATAAGGTCAAAGACAATAATTTTGCCTTGAGCGGACTGATGGGTTTTGACCTTCACAACAAGGTCGCGGGGATCCTCGGGACCGGAAAGATCGGCCAGTGCATGGTGCGCATCTGCAACGGTTACGGCATGACGGTCCTCGCCTGGGATATAAATCCGGATCTGAAGCTGGAAGAGGCCGGTCTTGTTACTTATGTTTCCAAGGAGGAACTGCTGGAGCGCGCAGATCTGATCTCTGTCAATGTTCCTCTGTTCTACGGCGAAGGCGGAACTTATCACCTTATTGATGCCGATGCCATTGCGCGCATGAAGGATGATGCCATGTTCGTAAACGCGTCCCGCGGTGCGCTGGTCGATGCAGAGGCTCTGATTGCGGCCCTTAAGACCGGAAAATTCCATGCTGTTGCGCTGGATGTCTACGAGGGAGAGGACGCGAATGTCTACACCGACCATTCGGATGACGTGCTTACAAATGACATCACCGCTCGCCTTACATCCTTCCCGCAGGTCGTGCTTACGTCACACCAGGCGTTCTTTACACGGGACGCTTTGCAGGCCATTGCAGCAGAGACCATGGAAAATGCCCGCAACTTCCTGCAGGGCATGCCTTACGGAAAGGCAGAGGTTCTGAAAGCATAATTATTACAGCAAAAATATTTTTTCTTGCCTTCGGCGTCTGTATTCGGTATCCTGTATACATAAGACAGAGCCCGGAGGCATTTATTTTATGGAAATCGAAAGACCCAAAACTCTTACAGAGCAGGCCTATGACGCCATTGTCAGGGCCATTATGAACGATGAAATACTGCCCGGAGAGAGCTATTCCGAGCAATGGTTTGCAGAAAAGCTCGGAATATCCAGAACACCCGTTCGAGAGGCACTTGCACAGCTTCGGGATGAAGAGATGCTGGAAAATATCGGTATTCGCGGGCTTAGGGTAAAACCGATGACCCGTGAAGATGCGTATTTTGTTTACGAAGCACGCAAGAGCCTTGAGGGTTACTGTATTTTTAAGCTTGCAGGAGCTTTGGCTGAAGGAGACTCCGCTGCGCAGCAAACACTGGAAATCATGAGCGACAGCATGCGGGACGCCGAGGATATAAATTATGTGGAGCTGGACCATATCTTCCATCAGGCGCCTGTGAAATTTACGCGAAATCCACGCATTATCAGAGCTTACGATAAAATGCTGGTCCGGGCCGAGCTATATTGGAAGACCTCCAATTCCCTTCCCGAAAACCGCAGGGAGTCCTGGAAGCAGCACGAAGCTGTCTTGGAGATCCTCCGGGCAGTCGATCCGGCCAAAGCGTATGACGCAATGCTTTCTCATCTTGATTTCGGCTACGAAGCTGTATGCCTGGAACTTTCAGATTAGCGCTTCAATTCCCGGCGCCGGCCTGTTACAATAGAAGTACGGCAGAAGCCGGGAATTTCTATAAACATTACAAGGAGGTACAGACCATTGGACAAGATAAATCTCGATACGCTTATCGGAAGCAAGTCCGAGGAGCGGCACATCAATTACGGCTGGAGAGAATCTGCTCTGTACGCGCTTTCCGTAGGCGCAAAGGCAAGCGACCTTCAGTATATCTACGAGCTCAAGGGCGACATGAAGGCCGTCCCGACCTTCGGAGCTATCCCTTACTGGGCGGCTGTCGGAGTCGAACCGCACATGGATCTTCCGGATTCCGCGACTCTTCGCGTCCGCGAAGCGGTAATGCCCGGCGAGGCTTACCTTCACATGGGCCACGAGCTTGTTATCCATAAGCCCATAAACGCATACGGAAAGCAGCTCAACTACCACGACGAGATCGAAGATATCTACGACCGCGGCGAGGGCAAGGGCGTCGTAGCGCGCGGCAAGCTGGATGTTTACGACGAAAACGGCGAACTGCTCTGCACCAATTACGCAAACGTCTTCTTCGCTAAGGGCGGCGGATACGGCGGAAAGCCCATGCCCAAGAGCAGCGTGGTCATTCCGGAAAGAGAGCCGGACTTTGTGCTCGAGGACTACATCAGCCCGGTACAGAACCTTTACTACAGGCTGACCGGCGATACCAACCTCATTCACGTCGATCCC
>JAFYFK010000265.1 GCA_017543805.1 Bacillota bacterium
GAATCCGTTTTCAAGGGCTTCGGCGTATCTGCGTCCTGCCGGCCGCATCGCGGGGAGCATGTAGTCCCTGTTGTACCTTACGACGCCTATGCGGTCGTATACGCGCATACGCATATGAGTCAGACCACGCTCGAACTGCTGCAGGCAGTCGACGACGCCTCTCCCCGTCCCTCCTGCGCAGGCGATGATCACGCACCGCTTGTCGGCCAGATAATGATTCTTCATTCCCTCGCATCTGCGAAGCCTGTCGAAGAAGGCCTTGAATGTCTCGGTCATCTCCCACCAGTATACAGCGCTGACCCAGACGATGCCGTCAGCATCGGCAAGAGTCTTATATATATCCTCAAAATCATCACGAATAACGCACTCGCCTTTCGTGCGGCAAGTCCCCCATCCGTCGCCGCAGGCCATGCAGCGCTCGATCTTTTTCCTGTTGAGATGGATATCGACGACCTGCACTCCGGAGTCTTCAAGTCCTGCGGCGAATTCATTTTTTACCGTTGCTGTGAGCCCGTCGGTATTGGGACTTGACCATATGACGGCAACTTTTTTCACGTTATTCCCTCCGTGATCTTCATTGACAAGCGTTCTTTCTCCATTGCGGATCGCTCAGCAGCGCGCGGCCTACGCCGATCATGTCTGCTTTTCCGTCCGCAAGCAGAGCTTCGGCGTCCTCCACTGTTTTTATCCCGCCTGTAAGTATGACCGGAACGGAGACTCTCGCTTTGATCTTTTGCGTCATGCTCGAGAAATATCCAGGCTCTTCATGTCCGGGACGAGTGAAAAAGCAGAGCCCGCCGGATATGTCCAGAAGATCGGCCCCGGCCTGCTCAAGCGCCTGTGAAGCCAGCACGGCGTCCTCTTCGGTATTTCCTCCGGGACGGTAATCCGCGCCGCCGAGCCTCACTGCGAGCGGTACGCGGCCTCCTACGGCCTCACGGACGCGGGCAACGGTCTCGATAAGAAAACGCAGGCGGTTTTCAAGTGTTCCTCCGTATTCGTCGCCGCGTCTGTTCGTAACGGGAGAATAAAACTGGTTTAGAAGATACGAATGCGCGGCGTGTATCTCCACGCCGTCATATCCGGCTGCGACGGCGCGTATTGCAGCGGAGGCGAATTCCGACTCGATACGATGTATCTCTTCGACCGACAGCGCTCTCGGAACGGCGTCGGGCCTTCTCGTCGATACGTTCACTCCGCTCGGGGAAACAGGCTCGTCGATGCCTATCGCCCCGGCGTGATTGAGCTGCACGAACGCAAGGCAGCCGCCCTCATGGACAGCGTCAGTGAGCCTGCGATGTTCAGGGATAAACTCGTCGGAATATATCGCCAGCTGGTTTTCGGCTGCGCGCGCATTTTCGGCGATGCAGCTGTGCTCCGTGATCATCAGGCCGGGCCTGCTGCCGAGCGCTCTCTCCCGGTAATATGCGGCGAGTTCGTCCGTAACGTGTCCTGCGTTGGTTTTTCCAGTCTGCATGGGGGGCATAACGAGCCTGTTCGGCGCCGTCAGCTTTCCGATAGCTATCTCGCGGTCCAGAATCATACCGATACCTTTTTCTCTCAATACGTATCTTTTCTTTTTGGAAGCTCAATAAAGCTCTTTCCAGGCTTCCTTCAGCTTTTCTATTATATCAAGATGCTGCGGGCAAGCGGCCTCACAAGCGCCGCATTCCACGCATTTGTCCGCGCCGCCGCCTCTCTGCTTTAGCATGCGGAATCCGAAGTCCTTGTTGGGGTCTATCCCGTAAAGAGAAACATTGTTCCAAGTTGAGAAAACTCCGGGGATCTCCACCCCGTTCGGGCAGGGCATGCAGTAGCGGCATCCGGTGCAGCCTATCTTCGTCCTGCTGAGATAAGCTGATCTGACGTCTTCCATAAGTTTTTTCTCTTCGTCCGTCATAATACCCGGCTCGACGGTATCGAAAATGCGGAGATTATCCTCGACCTGCTCGGACTCGTTGCAGCCGGAAAGCACGACGGAGACCTCGGGATGGTCGCAGAGCCAGCGGAAGGCCCATTCTACGGGCGAGCGCTTCACGGGGAACGCATCATAGATCTCCTGAACGTTATCCGGAGCCTTGGCCAGATTACCGCCCATAAGCCCTTCCATGATAACTACGGGTATACCCTTGCTGCCGGCAAGCTCAAGGCCCTTCGTTCCGGCCTGGTTATCCACGTCCATGAAGTTATACTGGATCTGGACCATATCCCAGTCCCAGTCGTTGA
>JAFYFK010000266.1 GCA_017543805.1 Bacillota bacterium
CAGTAAGAAAGGCGGTAACCATCGTCCGGTATAGCCTTTATCGTTATGGACGGGCTTCCCTTTTCAACGATGACTGAATCGGAAACGGCCGGTTCTCTGTCGCCGATCTGGATCTTACCGCCGCCCTCAGCTCTCGCTGAAATCGTTACGCTTTCAGCGAATACAGGCGTCGGAACCACCGCCAGTATCAATGCAAGGCAAAGCACTACCCTGATCAACGTATTTAAACTATTTTTCATAAAGCAGCTCCTTTCGTTACAGCGTCAGAAATTCACTGATCTTTTATAACAATCAAAAATCTGGGGCATAATATCCCTGAATTATTTTATCAGCCGCAGCAAAAAACTTCCCCCGCCAAATGGAGGGGGAAGCTTTAATTCGGAAATAAAAACTACTTGTTTACAACGTTCTGCGGCTCGCCTGCGAGGAATGCCTTTACGTTGTCCGCGGTGGTGTTGAGGATGCGGCGGCGGCTGCCGTCACCGAGCCATGCCATGTGCGGTGTGATGATGCAGTTCTTGACGCCCTTGAGCACGTTGTCGGCCTTGATCGGTTCGGTGGAAACAACGTCGAGGCATGCGTACTTGACCTTGCCTGATTCGAGAGCGGCCTTGAGGTCTGCTTCGTTGACCATCTTGCCGCGGCTCGGGTTGATGAAGATGACTCCGTCCTTCATCTTGTCGAAGGTCTCCTTGCGGAAGAGATTGGTGTTGGACGGGAGAAGCGGCATATGGATGGTGATTACGTCGGATTCCGCAAGCAGAGTGTCGAGGTCTACATAGGTAGCGAGCTCCCTGCCCTTGTCGTTCTGCCATTCGTCGTAAGCGATGACGTTCATGCCCAGAGCGCCTGCGATTGCGGCGGTGTGGCGGCCGATGTTGCCGAGGCCGATTATGCCCATGGTGAGGCCTTCGAGCTCGATCTGCGGATAGTCAGCATAGCAGAAATCGATGCAGTTCTCCCACTTGCCGGCGTGTACGGTATCGTTGTGATATCCGATGTGGTGGCATGCTTCGAGGAGCAGAGCGATGGTGAACTGGGAAACGGAAGCTACGCCGTAGATAGGAACGTTGCATACGGGGATGCCCTTGCTCTTCGCGTAGGCGATGTCGACTACCGCGTAACCGGTGGAGATGCAGCATACGAGCTTAATGTTGGGGCATGCGTCGAAGATCTCCTTGGTGAGCGGGGTCTTGTTGGTGAGAACGATGTCAGCGTCGCCGATGCGTTCTACTGTCGCTTCGAAAGTCTTCTCTGTACGGTCATAAACGATAAATTCGTCGACCTGGTCAGCTACGGGAGCCCAGCTCAGATCTCCGGGATTTTCGCAATAACCGTCAAGACATACAAGTTTCATAATGATTTTTCCTCCTCAATTATTAAAACTTAAAAATGATTTCATTTAACCTATTTATTTTACTATCTTTGCTTATTATTCTCAAGATATGTAAGGACTGATTTATTAATTATTGCGCTTTTTAAGGCGCGGATCGTCGGGCTCGACGAACTCTATATTGTCCAGCTGCGCTTTAAAACGCTCGCGGAAATCCGCCAGGAACTTCTCTCTCAGGTTCCTCTGCTCCACGGTCTCCTCCGGTGTCAGTCCCTCTTTCTTTTTCTTGTGAGCAAGCTCGTTGATGCGGGCAAGTTCTTCGTCTTTAAGCATATGTCGTCTCCTTGGGTCGTATTTCAGTTATTAATATAAATCTGATCCCGTATCTTTTCAAATGTCTTTTCACCGATCCCCTTGACCTCGGTTATCTCCTCGATGCAGGTAAAACCGCCGTAACGGTTTCTGTAGTCGATAATTGCCTGCGCTTTGGTGGGGCCTATGCCTTTAAGTGTCTGCAGTTCTTCGGATGAAGCGGTGTTTAAATCTATCCTGCAGTCCTGCGCAGCCCGTGTTTCTGAAGTTTCTTCAGGTACTTCCTGCCGGATCTGAGGCAGTTCCTCATAAACCGCGGGACCTCTTTCTATCGTTACAGAAGATGGCTTTCCGGCGTTTATGTATGACGAGACGTTAGCGGCTGCGGCAGCAATACAAAAAGAGGCCGCAGCAATACGCAGCAAGGTACTGCCGCCGATCTTTTTCATACGATCCTTTCCGCCTCTTCAGATCCTTTTGTAAGTGTTAATGTTTTTGCCCGCTGCGGTTTCTCTCCGTGCTCAGGGCTTCGAGTTCCTTTATCCAGTCGTCCTCGTGTTTTTCTATATCCTCCCTGCTCGGGCGCGGCGCGGGCGTTCCCGATCCGGTATAGAACGCGGCGCAGACCAGAGAAGTAAGGGGTATAGTCAGAAGTATCGCGAGGCTCCCGATAAACGCGTTGAGCATCTCGACAACTATGCCTTCGCGGTTTATAAGCTCGTACATAGACGAGGAATACATTATCAGCAGCAGTATACTGCAGAGTTGGCTGCCTATATAAGCAAGCACCAGCGTGTTCGCCATGGTGCCCATAATGTCCCTGCCGATGGTTATGCCGCTTCTGAAGAGTTCCGTAAACTTCAGATGAGGCGCTTTTACATGAAGCTCGTGCAGGGATGAAGAAATATCCATCGCTACGTCCATTACCGCGCCGAGAGCGCCTATGACGATCATGGCGAATATCAGCGCGTTCAGGTTCATCGGATGGTCCGGGTTGAGCTGTATGAGATAGACTGAATGTTCGTCGGTCATTCCGGTAAGCAGCAACACTTTGTTGAATACCGAAGCGCACACCGCGGCGACCGCGACGCCGAAGCTGCATCCTATGATGGTCGTAAGGGATTTGTCCGTAAATCCGCCTGTTATCAGAAGTGTCATCACTATCGTGTAGA
>JAFYFK010000267.1 GCA_017543805.1 Bacillota bacterium
GAGGAAGTCGGCGCCATGAACGTAATGTTCAAGATCTCCGGCAAGATCGTCACCCCGATGCTCTACGGAACGATACTTCCGGGCGTGACGAGGGATTCCATCATCGTTATGCTGAAGGATATGGGATACGAGGTGGAGGAGCGCCTGCTCTCCATGGAAGAGCTTGCGCAGGCCTGCGACGACGGCTCCCTTGAGGAAGCCTGGGGCACAGGCACGGCGGCAGTAGTCTCCCCGATCGGCGAGCTCCGCTACTACGGAAGATCCTACATAATCAACAACAACCAGATCGGCGAGCTTTCCCAGAAGCTCTACGACGAGCTGACCGGCATACAGTGGGGCGACAGGCCCGACAGGTTCGGCTGGACGATGAAATTATAATCGAAAAAACAATAAAAACGGAGCGGCGGTATGCTGCTCCGTTTTGTTTTGTCATGTTTTGCTTCCGCTGAGGCTTATCCGATCAGGGTGCTGATGTCGGTGTAAGCGTAGTCCGGGAAGGCGTCCGCGACGGTCCTGCAGGTCAGCTTTCCGTCGTAGGTGTTGATGCCGAGGGCGATCATGCGGTCCTCACGGGCTGCTTTCTCAAGGCCCTTGTTTGCGATGTCAAGGCCGAACTTGAGGGTCGCGTTGGTGAGCGCGATGGTACTGGTCCTGGGCACTACACCCGGAAGATTACCCACGCAGTAGTGGATGACGCCGTCGACGACGTAAGTCGGGTCGTCGTGGTAGGTCACGTGAGAGCATTCGCCGCAGCCGCCCTGGTCGATGACCACGTCGACGAAGACCGAACCCGGCTTCATCTTGGGCAGGTACTTTTTCTTGAAGACCTTGGGAGCGGACGCGCCGGCGTTCATAAGCACGCAGCCGATGACGAGGTCAGCTTCCTTAACTGCCGCTTCCACGTTGCTGTCGTTGGAAACGAGGGTATTTATGTTGAAATTGAAGATCTGCTCCAGCTGCTCGAGGCGCTTGGGGTTGATGTCGAGAATGGTGACGTTCGCGCCCATGCCGAGGGCTACCTTGCAGGCGTTCATTCCGACGTTGCCGCCGCCGAGGATGACCACATTGCCCTTGGGTGTGCCGGGGACTCCGCCCAGCAGTATGCCGCGGCCGCCGTTGCTCTTCTCGAGGATCTTTGCGCCTTCCTGGACGCTGATGCGTCCTGCGATCTGGCTCATCGGGATAAGGAGCGGCAGGCTCTTGTCAGGCGCCTGTATGGTCTCGTAGGCGACGCCCTTGACCTTTGCGTTTATAAGCGCGTCAGTCTGCGGCCTGTCGGCTGCAAGGTGAAGGTAGGTGAAGAGTATGAGGCCTTCGTGGAAGAGCGGATATTCCTCAGGTAGAGGTTCTTTGACCTTTACCATCATCTCGGAGATGTCCCAGACGTCCTTTGCGTTTGCGAGCAGCTTTGCGCCGGCAGCTTCGTATTCGCTGTCCGGGAAACCGCTTCCTTCGCCCGCGCCCGCCTCGATGTACACCTCGTGGCCGGCTTCGACGTAAGCCCTTACGTTATCCGGAGTGAGTCCTACGCGGAACTCCTCGTTTTTGATTTCCTTTACAGATCCTATTCTCATGGTTTCTGTCCTCCTTAATATAATTCTATACTTTTTACGGAGAAATTGCCATATATGCCTTTCAATATTCTGAACTTATCAGTAAAATCGCAATAAAATAAAGACAGATTAAAAATCTGCCTTAATATTTTGCCACTATGTCATCTTTGCATTAGTTTTTATCCCAGTCTGAATCCCCGGATGTCCTCGAGGAATACCACAAACGCGGGATGGCGTGGCCGCTGAAATCTGCTGTCTGCAACAGCCTTTAGTGTGACTTCATTGCAGAGCCAAAAAGTCACATGATGAAAAATAAGGTCTCAAGCGAAAAATAGTGTGACTTCTTTATAAAATCAAAAAGTCACATGATAAAAATGAATTCTCAGAGAAAATAATAGTGTGACTCTTAAGGAAATGAAGAAAAGTCACACTATATTTTTATTCTTCGGGGCAGTGATTACGCAAAAAAATAATGTGACTGAGTTGCTGAATGGCAAAAGTCACATTATTGACAGTTTTTTTGAAAAGGAAAGCAGGGGCTAAGCGGTCTTGGGACTGGATCTGTCCGCTTTGCTGAGCAGCATGCCGAGCAGGATGGTAAAGACCACCAGTCCGCCGGCAAAGAGCAACATGTTTTTCCAGGGCATGTGGTCCGGCCAGACGAAGTCGATAACTTTTTCGAAGCCGAATACAGCCGCTATGCTTATGAGCATTCCGGCGATGTTTTTCTTTGTGAAGAATTCCTTAAGCTTGCGGTCCGGATAGAGCAGCTTGAGGACGATCGCAGTGGCGCCGAAAACAACTGCAGCGAGGATCAGATATTTCAGGATGGTCGCGCCGAACGGCGACAGCAGATGGATCCACAGAAGGTCCATTATCTGCAGTATCCCGCAGCCGACCATGTACAAAGGCACTCCGACAACGACTCTTACAGGCCTCGGCAGGCTCAGAACGCGGCGGCGGATAGCGGCACGGAGGCCTTTTTCCTTTTCTTCGCCGGCGTCTTCGTCGTCCGGGATGTCCGTTCCGCCGTCCATATCGACCATCTGGACCACTTCGGTCTGCGGCGGCATAAGAGCCGCGGCCTGGGCCAGGTCGTCAACCGAATCGAAGGCGCCCGCAACGGCGGTCGACGCAACGATAACAGCGGCAGCTGCAGCACCCGCAGCCTTTGCTTTTGCTGATGTTTTCTTTTTATCTTTGTTTTCGTCCATAGAATAATTATAGCATATATTTTTAATAAAAATGCACTTGACAATAATATAATACAGGTGTATATTACGTGCATTATAAAACCGAAGCAATGATAGAGGCGCGGTGCTCAGGAGTAGTTCTTCCGAGGCTCTCAAAAGCCACAGACGAAGGGCAAAAGGGTGTACTGCCGAAACCGAATTCTGTTTGAGCGGAAAGAGGTTGGGGTCCGGGACAATATCCCGGAGACTGTCGCAGAAAATGCGGAGTGCTATCGATCAGCTACTTTCTTGTTTAAAGATTGGCGGCCGGAGCACAAAGCTTCGGCCGTTTTTTAAACAGAAAGGAAGTAATCAAAATGACAAATCTTACAAGAAGGATCTTTGCAGCGGCAGTTGCATTCGTAATGATCTTCTCACTCGCAGCCTGCGGCTCATCCGGCAGCAGCAATTCCGGTTCCGAAGAGGCAAAGTCCGGCGTTGAAGACGGCGTCCTCACCATCGCGATGGAGTGCGCTTACGCTCCGTATAACTGGGCACAGCCCGACGATTCCAACGGCGCGGTCCCCGTATCCGGAACCGATTTCTACGCAAACGGCTACGATGTGCTCACCGCAAAGGCTATCTGTGAGCACAACGGCTGGCAGCTCGAGATCAAGCAGCTCGACTGGGATTCCCTTATCCCTGCTGTACAGTCCGGCATCGTCGACGCGGTCATCGCGGGCCAGTCCATGACAGCTGAACGCATGGAATCCGTAGACTTCGCCGGGCCGTACATCCGCGCTACATTCTGCTGCCTCGTAAAGAGCGGCAACAAGTATGAAAACGCAAAGGGCATCTCAGACTTCGAAGGCGCTACCTGCACCAGCCAGTCCGGTACTGTATGGTACGACAGCTGCCTGCCCCAGATGCAGGGCGTTGTAGTTCAGGCTCCTTCCGAATCCGCTCCCGCAATGCTCATGGCTGTTGAATCCGGCGTTGTAGACTTTGTCTGCTGCGACATCCCGACCGCCCTCGGCGCCGTTCAGGTCTATCCGGACCTCGTTCTGCTCAACTTCGCGGGCACCGACGATGACTTTGCTCCTTCCCAGGAAGATTCCGACGTAGGCATCTCCGTACGCAAGGGCAACACCGTCCTTAAGGACGCCATCGACGATTACCTCAAGGACAAGACCGATGACGATTTCAACGAACTGATGGATTACGCCGTCAGCATTCAGCCGATCTCCGACTAATATGCTTCTGCGGCTGGACCCGTTCCGGCCGCAGTTTTTCTGTTTCAGTATTACAGAAGGAATATCCTGATGCTTGCTCAATTAATTTCTGACATCTTAGATCTGCTCGGGCCGCGCTACGGTTACGGAAGCGTTTATCTGACCGGCGTCCGCAACACGCTGATCCTCGCGCTCGCCGCTACCGCCATCGGCTGCGTTATAGGTTTCATCTGCGGCATACTCCGCACCATCCCCGTGGCCAAGACCGACGGCGCCTTTAAAAAGTTCATCGTAGGGCTGGTCAAGGCGATAGTCCGCATCTACGTGGAAGTCTTCCGCGGCACGCCGATGATACTTCAGGCAGTATTCGTATACTACGGCCTGCCGTACTTCTCCCATCAGCAGCTGCAGTTTACGGGAATGTGGTCCGTGGCCCTGGTCGTCGTATCGATCAACACAGGCGCGTACATGGCCGAATCCGTCCGCGGAGGCATACTCTCCATAGACATAGGCCAGACCGAAGGCGCAAAGGCCATAGGCATGACCCACATCCAGACCATGACGAGCGTCATCCTGCCGCAGGCTCTGCGCAACATAATCCCGCAGATCGGCAACAACCTGATAATCAACATCAAGGATACTTCGGTAATGTTCATCATCGGGTTCCTGGATTTCTTCGCGGTCCACAAGATGGCCGCAGGCGCGACCTTCAAGTACTTCCCCTCGGCAGTGCTTGAGATGTGCGTGTACCTCTGCATGACCCTGCTGGCGTCCTTCCTGCTCCGCGTTCTGGAGAGGAAGATGGACGGTTCCGACAGCTACGAGCTCGTGTCCGACGACCAGCTCGTAATGAGCGCCGGCACATACAATTCGCCGCGCAAGGGGTCGCCGTTTGACGAAAAGAGCAAGGAATTCGGAGGACGCAAGCTTGCGATGCCCGAAGAGAATACAGCGGGAGGTGAAAACGATGCAAGATAGGATACTCGAGATCAAACACCTTTCCAAGAGCTTCGGAAGCCACGAGGTCCTCAAGGATATCGATTTTACCGTTAACACCGGCGACGTGACGAGCATCATCGGCGCGTCCGGATCCGGAAAATCAACGCTTCTCCGCTGCGTCAACCTGCTCGAGACCCCCACGTCCGGCGAGATCCTCTACCACGGCGAGGACGTCACAAAGGGCGTCAACCAGAACTCCTACCGCGCAAAGGTAGGCATGGTGTTCCAGAGCTTCAATCTCTTCAACAACATGAGCGTCCTCAAGAACTGCATGGTAGGCCAGCAGAAGGTGCTGAAGCGCTCCGCCGATGAGGCTGAGGCAGAAGCCCTCAAATACCTCGAAAAAGTAGGCATGAAGCCCTACATCAACGCAAAACCGCGCCAGATCTCCGGCGGACAGAAGCAGCGCGTAGCGATAGCGAGAGCGCTTGCCATGAGCCCCGAGATCCTGCTCTTCGACGAGCCTACTTCGGCTCTCGACCCGGAAATGGTCGGCGAAGTTCTGGCTGTAATGCGCAGCCTGGCGGAAGAGGGCATGACGATGCTCGTCGTGACCCACGAAATGGCCTTCGCCCGCGACGTTTCCAACCACGTCGTGTTCATGGCGGACGGCGTCATACTGGAGCAGGGCGTTCCTGCGGACATCTTCAGCAATCCGAAGGAACAGCGCACCAGAGAATTCCTCGCAAGAGTTCTGTAAAACAAAAAGCCCGAAGCTTATTGCTCCGGGCTTTTATAATGCTATTTGCCGATATCCAGGATCTTTCCTTCTCTGATTTCGGCGAAGCGCTTGATCTTCTTTGTGGAAGTCTTGATAAACTCGCCGTCCTTCAGCTCAAGGCGCTTTATTGCCTTGTAATTGGTGACCTTGCGGTTCACTTCCTTTATCTTCGCGAAGATGATATCGTAGACTTCCTTGTCGCTGACGTTTCCGTGCATCGCCTTTATGCGGTCGTCATCGGGGATGGCGCGGCAGGTGACGACCAGCTCCTTGCTGCCGTCGACCTCCTTGCCGTAGACCATGCATTCCCTAATCTCCGGGATGTCTGCGAGCAGCAGCTCGAGCTCCTCAGGATAGATATTTTTGCCGTTCTGCGTAACTATTACATTCTTGATGCGGCCGGTGATGTAGACGAAGTTATCGTTGTCGATATAGCCGAGATCGCCGGAACTGAATCATCTGCGGCCGTTCTCGTCGGTCTCGATGGCTTCAGC
>JAFYFK010000268.1 GCA_017543805.1 Bacillota bacterium
CGAAAGACAGATTTGAATGCATTTGCTTATAAAGATGAATCGTGGGGACGGTGTAATATGATTATAAAAAGAAGTGAGCAAATTCCAGTTTGGCGGGGTGAGATGCCATGAAACAGATATCGAATAAGGAATATGAAAGGTACCAGCACTACCAGACCGACAAGCTGCATGGCCGGATACTGACACCGGATGGTCTCCGTGTCGTCTGCGCTGGTCTGGATAATGATCCAGAGAAGATCGGCATCCATATGCTGGAGATGCTGGCCAAGTTCAGGAATGAAGGCCTCTTCGATATTGTGGTTGAAGATAAATGAATAATCGGGATTTGATGACTATTTTTCAAAGGACATTCTTGTGAAAAATGTAAGTCCCAATTCGACTTTGAGTGTTTTTGCAATAGACTGGTAAAAATCGCCTAAAAAGACTAATTTCTATATCACCCTTATAATATAACAATCATAAGGTACTTCTCAAGCCGAGCATTTATGTTTATAGGTGCACGGCTTCGTGTGTTTTTGAAGATACGTCAAAAAGAGCGTCATTAAGATAAGTGAGTAAATTAGTTAATATTGTTTAATTATTAAATTAAAGACGTAGGAGGTCAACATGGCTATGAAGATTTCTGAGTACCTTTTAATTATCCCTGTACGTTTTAATTATTCCTTGGCTCGCGCTGTCGCAGGTGTAGTTGAGGCACAGTGAAGGACCACCATCCGACCGATTTAGATGAAAGGAGCGGCATGATGCAAACCGCCGTAAAAACAAAAAAGCCCAGAAAACAAGCCCTCTCAGGCTGCTTCTGGGCTACGCGTACATATAGGGGACGTATCAAAGACGACCATAAGATAGACCCGGCCATTGTAACGGGGCTGTTTTTAATATTTCTTGAAATAAAATGTACGATGCTTTATAATACGATTTGGTTAAATTACACTAACTATTATTTGTTAAATCAAACTCTATGAAATGATCTTGCGGTAACCAGCGAGTTCATGGGGACAGAAATATGAAGAGGTACAGACAATTTTATGAAATACCACATTGAAAAAAACACAGTTCAGGAAACTTTGATAATACCGCTGTTCGGGCGGCACGTTTGCTCCGAGCATTTTCCGGAACTCTTTTCCGACCCGGAAGCGAAGCGCATCTGCGACTCCCTGGATTACGATTTTTCGGAAGGTAGAAAAAAGATGGAATCCCCGGCGGGGCTCTTCGGTTCGATCGAGGTTGCCCAGCGGCAGTACGATCTGCGCTGCGAGGTCGAAGATTATCTTAAAACACACCCAGGCGCGGCTGTTGTGAATCTCGGCTGCGGTCTGGACGATACCTTCCGCAAGTGCGACAACGGATCGTGCAGGGGCTATAATATCGATTTCCCGGACGTTATTAAAGTACGTAACGAGTTGCTTCCCGAAGAAGATCGCGAACGGAATCTTGCGTACGACCTGACCGATCACGCGTGGATGGATCAGATAGACGCTTCGGGCGGCGCTGTTTTCTTCGCGGCCGGAGTGTTTTATTACTTCAGGACAGATGATGTTAAAAAGCTGTTTTCCGCTATGGCGGAACGCTTCCCGGGCGCTGTGCTGGTCTTTGATTCCTGTAATGAGCGCGGAGCAAAGCTGATGAGGAAAACCTGGCTTAAAGAGGCTGGAATTACTGATGTCAGCGCGTTTTTCTCTCTGGAGGACGAGAAAGAGATTGCCGGATGGAGCAGCCGTTTTGCGTCTGTCAGCGCAAAGAGCTATATGCGAGGTTACCGGGACATATACAACGACCTGGGACTGTTCCACAAGCTGATGACCCGGTTTTGCGACAGTCTTGTCAGGATGAAGATCGTAAAGATCAGATTTGGTGAGTAATATGGAAAATTTTATTGTTGCGGCAATACTGGTATTGATAATTGCGGCGGCCGTTTACGGAACAGTTCGCAGGATACGCTATGGATCTTCCTGCTGCGGAGGCAAAGAGGCCGTGACGAAAAAGATCAGGGTCAAAGACAGAAATAAAGCCAATTATCCGTTCAGATATCTGCTGAAGGTGAACGGAATGCACTGCGAAAACTGCGCAAAGCGGGTAGAAAATGCTTTCAATGTGGGTGACGGCAGATGGGCGACGGTCGACCTTGAGAAAAAAGAAGTTCTGCTGCTTTCGAAGCATGAAGAGACCGAAGATGAATTAAGACAGATAACGGCCTCAGCCGGTTATGCGATGGTCTCGCTCGAGGCTGAATAAAGGGGATAGGGCAGAAAAGAGCATCCGAACAGTTGACGCATTAAACGGCAGGATATAAAATAAATTGTTATGATTAGATTCCTGCCGTCACAACTTAACGGAACACTGCAGGCTCCGGCGTCAAAAGACCACGCGCAGAGACTGCTTTTTGCAGCGGCAATGCCGCCGACGCCTACCGTTGTCAAGAACATCCCTGACTGCGATGACATCCGGACTACCATGGACTGTCTGGAGGCTTTCGGCTGCCGCATCGTTAAGAACGAAGCCGGCGATGAGGCTGTAATAGACCCGTTCGCCAAGAATGTCCCTGTACCGACGGCAAACTTCGATTTTAAAAAGAGCGCGACCACTTCGCGCATCGCCATCGCAATTGCCGCTGCTCTCGGTTTTAAATCCGACTGCGCTGCAGCGCCGGGGCTTTCCAAAAGGCTGCTCGTTCCGCTGACGAGCCGCATGGCTCTCCGCGGGATAAAGCTTTCCAGCTTCTCTCTGCCGCTGAGCTTCAGCGGGCGCCTTGCTCCCGGGGAATTCCAGTTTGACGGCGCGCAGGACGCGCAGTACGTTTCCGCGATGCTGATGGCGCTCCCCGTGCTTTCAGGGGACAGCAACCTTGTCATCAATACAGAGCTCAGCGATTATGCTCTTGTTGAAGAAACTCTCAGCGTTCTCGATCTGTTTAAGGTCGAGATAAAAAAGACCGAAAAAGGCTTCTTTATCAAAGGCCGCCAGCAGTACACCTCTCCGGAGGTGGTCACAGCGGACAACGACTGGGCGCTTTCGTCGCTCTGGATAGCGGCCGGCGCGGCAGGGCGCAGTTCCGTAAAGGTCGAAGGCCTGCAGGTATCTTCCCCGCAGAAATACAGAAACATAATGGGCGCTCTCTCGATGCTGGCCCAGGACTTTGAGTCCGTCAGCCTCGACGCTTCAGGCTGCCCGGAGCTCGCGACGCTGTTTGCGGCTCTTGCCGCCGTAAAGGGCGCATGCTTTGATATTACCGGTATCCCTCAGCTGAGGTATATGGAATCCGACCGTCTCAAGACTATTGCCGAATGCGTCAAGACGCTCGGCGGAAGTGCGGAGTATACAGAAGATGGTATTACGGTAACAGGGTCCGGAAGCGGCTTCGCAGGCGACACAGTGCTCGACTGCAAGGACGACCCGTGGGTGTTCATGTCGTTCGCGCTTGCTTCCGCGGTACTTGGAAAGCCGCTGACTTTAAGCGATGAGAGCTGCGCGGACAAGATATATAAAAACTTCCTTTCAGACTTTACCCGCCTCGGCGGACAGTACGAGAACGTCATATAAATTCTTTTTCGAGGTATTGCCATGTCTTACACAGCAGCGGTGATCACAGTCAGCGACAAGGGCTTCCGCGGGGAACGCCAGGACACCAGCGGTCCGGCCATCTGCGGCATGCTCGCCGGCGAAGGTTACGATGTCATCCATACCGCGATCGTCCCCGACGAGCAGGATCAGATACGCGCGGAACTTATAAAATGCGCGGACGATCTCAGATGCGCCCTCATCCTTACGACGGGAGGCACCGGTTTTTCCCCGAGGGACGTGACCCCGGAAGCGACTCTTTCCGCAGTAGAAAAGATAGTGCCGGGCATCCCTGAGGCAATGCGGGCTGAAAGCATGAAGATAACCCCGCACGGCTGTCTGTCCCGCGAGACCGCGGGCATACGCGGCAATTCCCTTATTATCAACCTTCCGGGAAGTGAAAAGGCGGTACGGGAAAACCTTGCGGCGGTGCTTAAGCCTATTGCGCACGGACTGGACATGCTGTATTCGAAGGGATCGTCCGACCACGGCCATCACCATCATCACGATCATGACCACGGACACAGCCACGCTCCGTCGCTCGACGCCTGGCTCAAAGAGGCAAAGCAGGACAGGGACGCGGCAAAGGTAGGCATGTACCTGACCCACAACGGAGTGGTCCGCGGGACCGCCAGAGCCGTTGTGAGAGAAGGGGCGGAGGACAGGGCTCCGGTAACCGGAATGCGTTTCTCCTATGACGCGGAAAAAGCCGACGCGGCAGCTGAAAAAGCCCGCAGAATGGAAGGCGTCTATTACGTCCGCTACTGGCTCAACAGCGGGGAGCTCAAGCTCGGCGACGACATAATGTTCGTCCTGATAGGCGGCGACACAAGGCCTCACACGGTCGCCGCGCTGCAGCAGCTGGTAGGGGAGCTGAAAAACGACTGCGTTTCGGAAACCGAGACAATTTAAACATTTTAAGGCATTTATTACCTGGCCGTCAGGGCGATTTTCGTCTTGACGGCAGGTATTTTTTATACTACAATTTTCCCGAACTAAATCTTTAAGTTGGTACAGAGAGACCGACAAGATTGACCATAGACCGTGCTTTGCGGATACGATTTGTCTTGTCGATTTCGACAAGGCTTTTTGTTTTAGGAGGATCCATGAAGCTGAAGGCTCAGATTATGACCGAAGACGGCATGAGCAGAGCACTCAAAAGAATGGCTCATGAAATACTCGAAAAGAACGACGGCTGCGAAAACCTCGTTCTCCTCGGTATCAAGCGCCGCGGCGTGACCCTTGCGGGTACGCTGGCAGAACGTATCAGGGAAATAGAGGGTGTTGAGATCCCCGTAGGGGTACTGGACATCACTCTTTACCGCGACGATCTTGCCGCCAAAAGCGATATGCCGCGCGTTAACGAGTCTATCGTGGATTTTTCGGTCGAAGGCAAAACTGTAGTCATAGTTGATGACGTCATCTTTACGGGCAGAACGGCAAGAGCAGCGCTCGACGCGGTATCCGAGCTCGGAAGGGCAGCCCGCATACAGCTTGCGGTGCTCATCGACAGGGGCCACAGGGACCTTCCGATACGGGCCGACTATGTCGGCAAGAACGTTCCGACCTCCCTCAACGAAGTCGTTTCCGTGCAAGTCAAAGAATACGACGGCCGGACCTGCGTCGATCTGTACTCAATCGTTTAAGCACTTATTCTTAATTGTAAAAGGAGCTATCATGAACGAACAGAAAGCAATTTACAATGCGAAAGAGCTTGGCACTCCCAAAATGCTGGTCCTCGGACTCCAGCACATGTTTGCCATGTTCGGCGCAACCGTACTCGTTCCCATCCTGACCGGCCTCAGCGTTTCCACAACACTGCTCTTCGCCGGTATCGCGACGCTGTTTATGCACTTCGTCACCGGAAGGAAGGTCCCCGTTTTCCTCGGTTCTTCCTTCGCGTTCCTCGGAGGATACTTCGCGGTCAAGGACATGGCAGTAAATGCCGGCCTCACCGCTGAGCAGGGCCTCCCGTACGCCGGTGTCGGAATCGCCTGCGCCGGACTTCTTTACCTTATCCTCGCACTCGTATGCAAGGCAGTCGGCGCAAGCAAGGTAATGCGTTTCTTCCCGCCCATCGTGACCGGACCGATCATCATCTGCGTAGGCCTGCACCTCGCTCCGTCCGCTATCGACAACTGCAACCAGAACTGGGGCATCGCGCTCGTAGCCATCGTTGTAGTCATCGCCTGCAACATCTGGGGCAAGGGCATGATCAAGATCATCCCCATCCTGCTCGGCGTGCTCGCTTCCTATCTGGTAGCCGCGGTCACCGGCAATGTGGACTTCTCCGGCGTTAAGGAAGCCGCATGGATCGGCCTTCCCATCGTAAAGGAAAACACAGTATTTGCCCTCGCCGGCAATGTTGACGGAGGCCTTCTGCTCTCCGCTATAATCACCATCGTACCGCTCGCTGTCGCAACGATGATGGAGCACGTAGGAGATATCTCCGCCATCAGCGGGACCGTCGGCAAGGACTTCATCGCCGATCCGGGTCTCCACAGAACACTTATCGGTGACGGCGTAGGCACCACCATCGCGGCTCTCTTCGGAGCTCCCGCAAACACCACCTACGGCGAGAACACCGGCGTGCTTGCGCTCACCAAGGTATTCGATCCGCTCGTGATCGAGCTTGCCGCGGTCTATGCCATCGTGCTGAGCTTCTGCCCCAAGTTCGCTGCTATCATCACAGCGATGCCCGCGGCAACCATCGGCGGCGTTTCCATCATCCTCTACGGGATGATCGCAGCCATCGGCGTCCGCAACGTAGTTGAGAACCGTGTAGACTTCCAGCAGAGCAGGAACGTCATAATCGCCGCTCTGATCCTCTGCCTCTGCATCGGTATCGAGTATTCCGCACAGGGCAACATCGCGTTCCCGATCGGAAACACCACTCTCAGCCTCTCCGGCCTTGCTATCGCTTCCATCACCGGCCTTGTGCTCAACGCAGTGCTCCCCGGCAGGGACGACAGCTTCGCGGAGAAGCCCAACGATCAGCTCTCCGGCTCGCTCGGAAAATATTGATCTGACGACGCGCAATTCGCGGCGCAATATAATAACTTAGGTAAAAAGCCCTGACCTCTATTCCGAGAGTCCTCCTTACTTCCGGACTAAACAAAGCGGGGCTTTTTATAATGTGTTGGATAAAAACTATTGGCACGCAAATTTATAGTTTTTCTGTTATGCTCAATCTCATAATAAGTAGTTTACATTTTGCGTAAATGAAACTAAACTATACATGGTTAATTAATTAACGTTCTAAATATCGCTCAGATATTGTATGGAGGTTTAAAATGGTACAGCATAACGAAAACAAGAAGAAGATGACCGTTCCTGATTTTAAGAAATTCAAGCAGGAAGGCAAGAAGTTCGCATATGTTACGGCATATGACTATTCCATGGCTCAGTGCGTTAACGCCAGCGACGTAGAGATCATCCTCGTAGGCGACTCCCTCGGAATGACCATGCTCGGTTATGACGGAACCGTTCCCGTAACCATGGACGACATGGTACATCACATCAAGTCTGTTGTTAAGGGAGCTCCCGAGACCTTCATCGTCGGCGATATGCCGTTCGGCTCCTATCAGGAAGGTCCCCAGCAGGCTATCCACAACGCCATCAGGCTCCTCAAGGAGACCGGCTGCGACTGCGTCAAGCTCGAGGGCGGCGTTGAGATGGCAGACACCATCCAGGCTATGACCAAGATGGGCATCCCCGTAATGGGACACATCGGCCTCACCCCGCAGACCGCTACCACAGTAGGCGGATTCAAGATGCAGGGCGGCACCCCGGAGACCGCAAAGAAGCTCCTCGAGGACGCAAGAAAGCTTCAGGAAGTAGGCTGCTTCTCCATGGTACTTGAGTGCGTTCCGAAGGGCGTAGCCAAGAAGATCTCCGAAGAGCTCGAGATCCCCGTTCTGGGTATCGGCGCAGGCCCCTGGGTAGACTGCCAGGTAATCGTTCTCCACGATATCCTCGACCTCGCTGTTTCCTTCAAGCCCAAGTTCGTAAAGCGCTTCGCTCACATCGGACCGGCTATCATCGAAGCTCTCAATCAGTTCCACGCAGAAACTCTTGCAGGAACCTTCCCGGATGAGGCCACCAGCTTCAACAAGGAAGTTGAGATCCCCAAGCTTTACTGATACATAAAAGGCAAGGGCAGGCGAGCTCCGGAAAGCCGGCTGAACCTGAACTTTAAAAACCGTCATCCCCGACCCC